>DAOWJM010000091.1 GCA_030640325.1 Dehalococcoidia bacterium
AAGCCTATGCCACCAACATTGACGATTGCCCAATCGCTGCCCAGCGCCTGTAATGTGCCATGAAGACCGGCTATCATTTTTCCCCTCGCTGCCTAGCCAGCAGGCTATCTAAATGGGTCTCACGCAGGTGACAGATAGCTACGGCTAAAGCATCAGCAGCATCGTTTGGTTGAGGCACCTCAGCTAACCCAAGCTGGAGCCTGACCATCTCCTGAACCTGCTCCTTGGAGCTAGCTCCATAATCGGTAACCCTCTGCTTTATCTGGGCTGGAGTGTATTCATAGATTGGGATTCCCTTATTCGCTGCCGCCAGAATAGCTACTGCTTGAGCTTTGCCTATTGCCAGTGCCGCTTTTACATTCTTGGCCATAAAGGGTTGCTCTATAGCTACGGCATCGGGCTGATGCTCTGATATAATCTCCACAAGCCGATGGTACATATAGCTCAAGCGCTCCCCGATAGGGGAGCGCGCTGAAGTGGTTAGGGCACTGCAATCAACCACGCTCATCTCGTCCTCTCTAGCCTCTATGACACCATAGCCCATAGTTACTGTGCCTGGGTCAATACCTAAGATTATCATTGGGCTAGACTCACGACTGGTATTTTTCCAGAATAGAGTCGGGAAAGTCAGCATTGCTGGAGACGTGCTGCACCTCATCCAGTTCCTCCAGCTTATCCAGCAGCTTCAGGGTTTGCAAGGCTGTCTTTTCTTCAAGCTCAACCATGGTCTTGGGCACCATGGATAGCTCAGCCGAGGCTATAGGTAGATTTTTCTGCCCCAGTGCTTCCCTGACCTTCTCAAGCTCCGCTGGCTTGGTATAAATCTCTATATAGTTATTCTCTATGCTGACATCCTCGGCGCCGGCATCAATAGCATCCAGGGCTAGCTCCTCAGCATCTAGCTCCTTGGTCTCCACCGCAATCACTCCTCTAGTGTCAAAAAGCCAGGCTACACAGCCACTCTCCCCCAGGTTACCACCGTGGCGGGAGAATATATTCCTCACATCCTGCAGGGTTCGATTGCGGTTGTCACTCAGAGCCTGCACCAGAATAGCTACCCCGCTGGGTCCGTAACCCTCAAGAACCATCTCTGCCAGGCTGACTCCTTCTGTCTGACCGCTGCCCCGCTTAATTGCCCTTTCTATATTGTCCAGCGGCATGTTATTATCGCGAGCTTTCTGTATGACTAACCTCAGACGGAAGTTTGCCTCAGGGTTACTGCCTCCCTCCCGCACAGCAACGATAATCTCACGGGTAAGCTTGGTAAAAAGCTGACCCCGCCTGGCATCAGTCACCCCTTTCTGATGCTTAATTGAAGACCACTTGGAATGCCCAGACATCTCTCGCCCTCTTTCTAAATTCTAGCACCTCACCACTGTGAGGTCAAAGGGTTTAATGTGAGATTCTTTATCAAACTCCCCTTTTGCCTTTGATGTAAGAGGGGCTTATTTAATCGGGGTGTTTAAGAGGGGCGTTAGCCCGTCTTAAAAAAACATGTTCCCCTTCCCCTTGATAAGGGGAAGGGGATAAAGGGGATAGGGTTCCTACCATTAAGATAAACAACATCAGTCATTGCTATTCTTACTAGATAGGTTGCTGAGAAGCAAAATCTAGACCTGCGAGATAGTCTCATTTTGTTTCACCGCTGACCATGGCGATGGCATATTCCTTGGAGTGGGAGAGGCTGATAGCCAGCGTATCCAAGCCCAAGCCATTGGCTTGATTTTGAGCTTTGCCATAGAGATTGACCAGAGGCTTGCCACTGGGGTCAGATAATATCTCAATCTCTCTCAATCTGACACCACTGGTTGGTTTTCCCAGGGCTTTTATTACTGCTTCCTTGGCAGCAAAACGGGCAGCTAGTGATGAGAGTTTTTTGCGGTACAACCTTAGTTCCGGGTCAGTATAAACTCGGTGCAGGAAGTCTTCCCCCCAGCGGGCTATAGCCTTTTCCAGGCGAGCTATTTCAATTATATCTACACCAATGCAGTGCATGGCAAACCTGTTAACATAAATAAACTTGTCGTCG
>DAOWJM010000054.1 GCA_030640325.1 Dehalococcoidia bacterium
CAACCACAACCCTTGGGTATTAGAGACTCTCACCAGGCAGACAAGCTTTAGCTAATAAATGAGATGTGGGTAACCTCAGCAGCTCGCTTACCGGAGAGAAGCATGCCACATATATAGCCCGTTTTGCAAAGCTCGGTATTTTCAGCTACAATTCATAGCAGATAAACAGCACATCATATCTACACTGGAGTGATAATAATGCCAACAAAGGTTGAAATGGAAAAGATTGTCTCCCTCTGCCGACGGCGTGGTTTTATCTTCCCCGGTAGTGAAATCTATGGCGGATTGTCCAGTTGCTGGGATTATGGACCTTTAGGAGTAGAGCTCAAGCGGAATATAAAACAAGCCTGGTGGAAAGCTGTGGTTCAGGAGCGTGATGATATGGTAGGTCTGGATGCCAGCATCTTGATGCATCCCCAGACCTGGGAAGCCAGTGGGCACCTTAAGGGTTTTGCTGACCCCCTGGTAGAGTGTAAGAGCTGCCATCTGAGGTGGCGCAGCGATGACCTAAAGGGCAATAATTGTCCTTCTTGCGGCGGCGAACTGACTGAGCCTCACCTGTTCAACTTAATGTTTAAGACCTTTATCGGTCCTATTGAAGAACAGGCGAGCGTAGTCTATTTGCGCCCGGAGACTGCCCAGGGCATGTTTGTCAACTTTGAAAATGTGGTTAATACCACCAGAAAGAGGTTGCCCTTTGGCATCGCTCAGATAGGCAAAGCCTTCCGCAATGAGATTACCACTGGCAACTTTATCTTCAGATGCCGTGAATTCGAGCAAATGGAAATCGAGTTCTTTGTTAAGCCAGAGACTGATAAGCAGTGGTTTGACTACTGGATTGAGGAGCGCCTCAACTGGTATGTGAAGCTGGGCATCAAAAGGGAAAATATAAGGCTCCGCCAGCACACCAAGGATGAGCTGGCGCACTACGCCCGAGAGTGCTATGACATCGACTATCTGTATCCTATGGGCTGGGCTGAGCTTGAGGGTATTGCCAATCGCGGTGACTTTGACCTGGTTCAACATGCAAGTTTTAGTGGCAAGAGCCTGACCTATTATGATGAAGAGACCAAGCAGCATATCGTCCCTTATATAATTGAGCCATCGGCTGGTATAGACCGCACTGCCCTGGCTCTGCTGTGCGATGCCTATGATGAGGAACAAACTGAAGGAGAAACACGGGTGCTGCTCCACTTCCACCCTAACCTGGCTCCCATCAAGGTAGCTGTATTGCCCTTGAGCCGGCGGGAGAGTTTGGTTTCTGTAGCTAAACAGATATACGCCGACCTGCGCCAGCACTGGATGGTAAACTATGACGATGCCCAGAGCATAGGGCGTCGTTACCGGCGACAGGACGAGATTGGCACTCCTTTCTGTGTCACCGTTGATTTCCAATCGCTTGAGGATGAGCAAGCTACCATCCGGGAGCGCGATACCCTGAACCAGATACGAGTTCCCATCAGTGAGCTGAAGGCAACACTACAAGCCAAGCTGGGTGGCGAACCCCTGTTCGTCCTGCCGCCCGGCGGCAAGATATGGAAGGAATAGTAAGTTTTAGAGGGGCGTAGCCCCCTCTTACAAATAATTTTCTCCCTACCTTATTAGGGGCTGTTTAGTTGTCATTGCGAGGCACAAGGTGCCGAAGCAATCTTTGAAAGCAATAGTGAGATTGCTTCGCTTCGCTCACAATGACAGTTTGAGTTGGTAAACGGTCTCTATTAAGGAAGGGGGATAAAGGGGGAGAGGTTGAAAATCCTCCACTTTGCCGACCTTCACCTTGGTGTGGAGAGCTACGGTCGTCTTGACCCGACTACCGGTTTATCCTCACGGCTGCTTGATTTTCTAAAAGCCCTTGACCAGGTGGTAGATTATGCCCTGGAGAACAGGGTGGACCTTGTCCTTTTCTGCGGTGATGCCTACAAGAGCCGTGAGCCTACCCAAACTCAACAAAGGGAATTTGCCAAAAGAATTAGTCGGCTGTCCACCAGTGGCATCCCCATCTTCCTCCTAATCGGTAACCACGACCTGCCTAATGCTATCGGCAGGGCTACCACCACCGAAATCTTTGATACTTTAGCTATTAAAAATGTTTATGTCTCCAACCGCCCCCGAATCTACCGTATCCCGACAAATAGCGGGACAGTTCAAGTAGTCTCCTTACCCTGGCTGAGGCGCAGTGCCCTATTAACCAAAGAACAGACTAAAAACCTCGCCTTTGACCAGATAAATCAGAGATTGCAGCAGGCATTAACCAATGTCATCGCTGCCAAAGCTCAAGAGCTTGACCGCGGACTGCCCGCCATACTGGCTGCCCATGTCTGGGTCTCCGGCGCCCAGGTAGGCTCGGAGAGGTCAATGACCATAGGGCAGGAGCATGCCTTGCTGCTGAGCAATGTTGCCCATCCCGCCTTTGATTATATTGCCTTAGGTCATATTCATAAGCACCAGGTCTTGAGCCATAATCCCCCGGTTGTTTACCCCGGTAGTCTGGAGCGGCTGGATTTCAGCGAGGAGGAAGATGACAAGGGTTTTTATCTGGTGGAAATCGAGCCAGATAGGGAAACAGGCAAAAGGCTGGTCTCCTTTGACTTTCACCAGGTAACCGGGCGCCGCTTTCTCACCATCAACATCAATATCGAGCCACGGGATGCTGAGCCAACATCAACGGCACTCAGGGCTATCGCTGGACAGGAAGACAAGGTCAAGGATGCCATAGTGCGGCTGAGCATTAGCCTGCCGGCGGAGATTGAAGGTCAGCTCAGAGACAATGACATCAGGAATGCTGTGAAAGAGGCTCACTACTTCACCATCGCCAAGGAGATTAGGCGGGAGACCCGCCTCAGACTGGGGCAGTGGACTGCTGAAGAGATAACCCCCCCTGATGCCCTGAAAGCCTACTTAGAATCAAAGAAGGTATCCCCAGAGCGAGCCAAAATTCTGCTACAATACGGAGAGAGGTTGATACAGGAGCAGAGGACTAAACAGGGATAAAAAGTGTGAAAGGAGGCAGCAATGGTAAGAATTGTAATAGAGCGTCACTTGAAGGAAGGTAAGAGAGAAGACCTCATGCCGCTGCTGAGGGAACTCAGGGCTGTGGCTATGCACCAGTCGGGCTATGTGACCGGCGAGACCCTGGCGAGCACTGGAGACCCGTCTATCATCTCGGTGCTAAGTACATGGCGAAGCCTGGAGGACTGGAAGGCGTGGGAGAAGTCGGAGCCACGAATCAAGATATATGGAAAAATTGAGGCGCTTTTGGTGGAGAAACCCAAAGTCAGCATCTACCAGGTGATGGCTACCGAGGAGAAGTAACCTAGGGAAACCTCTAACGCCACTTCAGGCTCTAAAAGCTTGCCCGAAATCAAAGGAGGGAGCATGGCGCAAAGAAAATCATCTAAGACAGAACCTCAAATCCTGGAAGTGCCGTCACGAAAGATGGCAGTGGTCTATGGCAAGGGCACCCCGGATAAGGTTTTCCCGGAACTCATGCCCGCACTTTATGGTTCGGTCTACACCCTAAAGTTTGACCTCAAGAAGAGGGGGCTGCCTACCTTCAAGGTTAGCGGACTCTGCGCCCGCTATCCCGATGCCCACCTTGTCCCTATGGAGGAATGGACTCACATTATCGGGCTGCCTATTCCTGAAGACACCACTTCTTTACCGCAGAAAGCCCCTGGCGTTGAGGTCAAGATTGAAACCTGGGAATATGGCACCGTAGCCCAGATTCTTAACCTTGGAGCTTATGACCAGGAGCAACCCACTGTTGAGCGCTTACAAAAGTTCATTGAAGAAAGCGGCTACCAGATAGCTGGCGTCCATGAAGAAGAATACCTGACCAGCCCCGACGCCAAAGTGGTAAAGACTATTATTAGGTATGCGGTTAAGAAGAAGTAGGCAAACGGCTGGTGTCATTCCACACCCAAGTAGGCTAGCCTGAGTTGGTTAGATTATATATCGCAGCCGCAATTGCTTGACTTCTCATTCACGGTGAGATAAACTATGCGTTGGGTGTTACCAGATAATAAGACTGGTTGAAGCTGAGAACTTTCCCCCTGAAGTCTCAGCTTTATTGTGGTAAGAACAAGATTCCGATGAAGATTGCTATTAGCGGTAAGGGCGGAGTGGGGAAGACCATATTAGCCTCTCTCCTTTCGAGAACCTTCGCTGAGGCTGGCTACGCTGTTTTAGCCATAGATGCCGACCCCGATTCCAATCTAGCCGCCACCCTTGGTTTTCCCCATTCTGACGAGATAACCCCTATATCTGAGATGGACGCTCTTATTGAGGAGCGGACAGGGGCTTCACCCGGTCAGGCGGGGAGCTTTTTTAAGCTAAATCCTAAAGTTGATGACTTGCCAGAAAAGTATTCCCTAAAATATAATGGCATTAGATTAATGGTAATGGGGCGAATTAAAAAGGGCGGCACTGGTTGCTATTGTCCGGAGAACGCCCTATTACAAGCCCTAATCACTCATCTACTCCTGGGAAGAGATGAAGTAGTTATTTTGGATATGGAGGCTGGGATAGAGCATCTGGGACGAGCAACAGCTAAGGCAGTGGATAAATTGATTGTGGTAGTGGAACCGGGCAGACGAAGTGTTGAAACAGCCCATAGAATCGGTAAACTGGCACAGGAGATTGGTTTACATAATATCGTAATAGTGGGGAACAAAGTCCGGAGCCAACCTGATAGGGAATTCCTAATTTCTAGCCTGCCAGGTTTTGAGTTCCTCGGTTTTATCCCCTATGACCAAGCAATGGTTGAAGCTGACCTTGCCAATCTTCCTCTCCTTGACTCTAGCCCTCAGATTATCAATGAAGTTAGAAATATCTATCAGGCCCTGTTATCTACTGTTCAGGCAACAAGCAAAATAAAATAGGAATAAAATTATAAGGAGGTTCCCGTGGCTTACGATGCAGTAAAAATGAAGGACTGGCAGATTTCAGATGCGGCTGAGGAAAACATGCCAACCCCTGATGAGTGGCGGGAGAGATTAAACCTGCAAAAGGACGAGATTATTCCTTTCGGGAGATTATGTCGGCTCGATTTCATGAAAATTATTGAGCGCCTCAAGGATAAGCCCGACGGCAAGTATATTGAGGTGACTGCTATAACCCCCACCCCGCTGGGTGAGGGGAAAACTACGACCACGATGGGTCTTTTAGAGGGTATGGGCAAGCGGGGGCTGAATGTGGGTGGTGCTATCCGCCAGCCCTCAGGTGGTCCAACCATGAATATCAAGGGAACCGCCGCCGGTGGTGGTAATGCCTTGGCTATTCCCATGACCGAATTTTCTATGGGTCTTACCGGCGACATTAACGACATCATGAATGCTCATAACCTGGCTATGGTCGCCCTTACTGCCAGGATGCAGCACGAGCGCAATTACAATGACGAGCAACTGGCTAGGCTCACCAAGATGCACCGCCTGGACATTGACCCCACCAAGGTAGAGATGGGCTGGATTATGGACTTTTGTGCCCAGAGCCTGCGTAATATAATTATCGGCATGGGCGGGCGCATGGACGGCTTCACCATGCAGTCCAAGTTCGGCATCGCAGTCAGCTCTGAGCTTATGGCTATGCTCTCAATTGTCAGAGACTTGGCTGACCTGCGGGAGAGGATGGATAGCATTACTGTAGCCTTTGATAAGAGAGGCAATGTCGTTACCACGGGTGACCTTGAAGTAGGTGGCGCCATGACCGCCTGGATGCGCAATACCATCAACCCCACCCTGATGTGCACCGTGGAGTATCAGCCGGTGATGGTGCACGCCGGTCCCTTCGCCAATATTGCCGTTGGGCAGTCATCTATCATCGCTGACCGCATTGGGTTGAAGATGTTTGACTATCATGTAACTGAGAGCGGCTTTGGTGCAGACATCGGCTTTGAGAAATTCTGGAACGTGAAGTGTCGCTATAGTGGTCTCAAGCCGCATGTGTCGGTACTCACCACCACCATCCGGGCACTGAAGATGCATGGTGGCGGACCTAAGGTAGTAGCTGGTATTCCTCTACCTGAATCCTACGCCAAAGAGGACCTGGGGCTTCTGGAGAAGGGTATCCCCAACATGGTGCACCACATCAACATCATCAGGACTTCCGGTATTAAGCCGGTAGTGTGCATCAATTCCTTCCATACTGATACCAAGGCTGAGATTGCCATGGTCAGAAAGGCTGCTGAGGCAGCCGGGGCACGCTGCGCTGTGTCTTCCCATTGGGCTGACGGCGGTGATGGTGCCCTGGAGCTAGCCGATGTGGTCAAGGAAGCTTGTGAAGAGGAGAATGAATTTGAGTTTCTGTACCCTATGGAGATGAAACTGCGGGAACGGGTGAACAAGATTGCTAAAGTGGTCTACGGGGCTGATGGCGTGGCTTGGACTCCTGAGGCTGAAGCTAAGGCTAAGACGCTTGAGTCCGATTCTAAATATGATGAATACACCACCATGATGGTGAAGACTCATCTCTCTCTCACCCATGACCCGGCAGTTAAGGGTGTCCCTAAAGGGTGGTCTCTGCCCATCCGCGATGTATTGATTTATTCCGGGGCAAAATTCCTTTGCCCCTGCGCTGGAACTATCAGTCTGATGCCAGGAACCTCGTCAAACCCTGCTTTTAGAAGGGTAGATGTAGATGTAAAGACGGGGAAGGTCACCGGACTGTTCTAAAAGTTGTTAAAGAGCAAAACGAAGCGGAGGATAACCGTTTGAGTTTTAGTATCGCTGTAGCTGGAAAGGGCGGTAGTGGGAAGACATCGGTGGCAAGTCTCATCATTCGCTACCTGATGAAAAACGGAGCGGGACCAATTCTGGCTATTGATGCTGACCCTAACGCCAATCTCGGGGAGAGTTTAGGACTTGACATAAAACAAACGGTTGGCCTGGTACTTGACGATTTTCAAAAGGATAAAATAAAAATTCCCCCCGGGATAACCAAGCAGGACTATCTGGAGTATAAATTAAACGAGGCTATGGTGGAAGCTGAGGGGCTTGACCTGTTGACCATGGGTAGGGGTGAGGGTCCGGAGTGTTACTGCTATCCCAATCTTATATTGAAAAAATTCGCTGATACCCTGGCTGAAAACTATGCCTATATGGTTATGGATAATGAGGCGGGGATGGAGCATCTGTCACGGAGAACCACGCAGGATGTTGATGAGCTACTTATAATCTCCGACCATTCGGTGAAGGGCGTTCGAACTGTGGCGCGGATAGGGGAGCTGGTCACTCAACTTAAACTGGCAGTGAAGAGGCAATCGGTGATAATCAATTTTGTCCCCGCCAGGCTAGATGCTCTAGTGGCTGAGGAACTGACCAGATTGGGAATCAACCCCACAGCCACTATTCCCTTAGATGAGGAAGTATATGAGTATGACCTCAAGCTAAAGCCACTTCTTGACCTGCCCGATACTTCTAAGGCGGTGAGGGCAGTTAGTGATTTGATGGCAAAGCTTCTTAGTGGAAAATCGGAGAATCTAGCTCGCTAAAAAAGGGGGTAGAAAATGCCAGCACAGATTATTAGTGGTACCGAGATTGCCAAGCAGATTCGAGAGGAACTAAAACAGGAAATCGCTGAGCTCAAGGAGAAACATAATCTTATACCGGGGCTAGCCACTGTCCTGGTAGGCGAAGACCCGGCATCCCAGGTTTATGTTGGAGCGAAGGAGAAGGCATCCATAGCTCTGGGCGTCTATTCGGAAAGACACGACCTGCCGGCTGATACCAGTGAGGAAGAACTGCTCAAGCTCATTGACAAGCTAAACAAAGACCCCAAGATTCATGGGATTTTAGTCCAACTACCTCTACCAAAGCATATCAATGAGACCAGAGTGCTTTATGCCATTGACCCCAAAAAGGATGTTGATGGCTTCCACCCGGTGAATGTCGGCAAATTGATGATTGGTGAGCCAGATTATTTACCCTGCACCCCCCATGGAATTCAGCAGCTTCTAATCAGGTCAGGGACTAAGATTGATGGGGCAGAGGTGGTAGTCGTGGGCAGAAGCAATATTGTGGGCAAACCTATAGCTAATATCCTTATCCAGAAGAAGGACGGGGCAAATGCTACAGTAACTGTTTGCCATACCCGGACCAAGGATATGGCTTTTCATACTAAAAGAGCCGACATACTGATTGTGGCCGCAGGAAAGGCTAAAGCCATCACCGCTGATATGGTCAAGGAAGGGGCAGTGGTAATTGATGTTGGCGTTAACCGGATAGGAAAAACCCCGGAAGGTAAGGCTATCCTGTGCGGCGATGTTGACTTTGATGCTGTTAAAGAAAAGGCTAAAGCCATTACTCCGGTGCCTGGTGGTGTGGGACCAATGACGATAACTATGCTTATGCTGAATACGGTGAGAGCTGCCAAATTGGCAGCTGGCCTTGCCTAGGAGGGAGGAAAAGATGGAATATAAGGTTGAAGAAAAGAGTGCGCCTGGCAGAGAGAGGGTGGAGGTACTGGGAGCAACTTTTGAGGCAGGCAAACCCGAAGGAGAAGACAGCGGGAAATGGAGGCAGAAACTGGAGAGTAGGGAGGAGAAGCTCAAGTACCTGCAAAACGGCGAGCGATATTGGTATGGGAAAGAATGGTACGGCAGCGAGAAGAGAAAGACCCCAGCTTAAGAAGGAAGGA
>DAOWJM010000115.1 GCA_030640325.1 Dehalococcoidia bacterium
AAAGACCCTGCCCAGGATAAGGTGCCCCATGCAGATGCCCATCATCGGCTTTTTGCCCACGAGTTTTTTGACTGTATCAACTATGTAGTCCAATACCTCAGGATTACCCGGACCTGGGGATAGAAGAACGCCATCAGTTTTCAGGCCAAGGATTTCCTCGGCGGAGGAAGTGGCAGGGACTACCGTCAGCGCGCAGCCCATACTCCGCATCATACGCAGGATGGTGTATTTCAAGCCCAAGTCCAGGACTACCATTTTAAGTGGTGGTGAAGCTGCTTGGCTTGGCTCTGGTTCCCACTCATAGGGGGCACCTGTGGTTACCTGCTTTACAAAATCAGTTTCACCATATCCGGGTAGCTTCAGCAATTGTTCCAGAGCCTGTTGGGGAGTCTTATCAATGGTTATCATGCTCCTCATTACCCCCGATGAGCGGAGTTTGCGGGTAATAGCTCTGGTATCCACGCCACTTATACCGGGTATGTCATTTTCAGCCAGATATTGATGAAGCGTTTTGGTGCTTAAATAGTGGTTTGGCTGGTAACACTCCTCCCTTACCACAAAGCCTCTTACCTGTATCTTATCTGATTCGAAGTCCTGCTCATTTATGCCGTAGTTGCCGATGAGAGGGTAGGTGGGAACTACAATCTGCCCGGCATAGGAGGGGTCGGTTAGCATCTCTTGGTATCCCACCATGCTGGTATTAAATACCACCTCGCCATAGGCATCAGCCTCAGCACCGAAGGAGTAGCCTTGATAAACTGAGCCATCCTCTAAGACCAAGATTGCCCTTTTAGTTATATTAGGATTTATTTACCTCACCCCCTTTGAGCTTCTCTCCTTCACAGTAATAGACTCGTCTTTATAGACCAGCTTTCCCTGCGATATAGTTGCCATTACCTTGCCTTTGAGCCTCTCGCCAGCCAAAGGGGTATTCTTACCTTTTGAGGCAAAAGCCTTGATATCTACCACCCACTCCAGAGCGGGGTCAAAGAGGGCGACATCGGCTGAGGCTCCTATAGCCAGAGTCCCCAGCCTGCCGTATCTATTGCCAATAATCTTGGCTGGTTCATAGGTAAGCTTGGCGATGAGGGTAACCAATGTTAATTGCCCATCATGCACCAGACTCATAAGACTGCCCAGAGCGGTTTCAAAGCCACTGATGCCAAAGGGAGCGAGGTCAAACTCGCAGAGCTTATCGGCTTCAGTGTGGGGAGCATGGTCGGTGGCAATAATATCAATAGTATTATCGTTAAGCCCTTGAATTAGGGCTTGGATATCCCGTTCGGTTCTTAGCGGTGGATTTACCTTGGCATTGGTGTTATAGCCTATGACCCTCTCCTCAGTCAGGGTCAGGTGGTGTGGCGTAACCTCAGCGGTGACCTTGATGCCTCTCTCCTTGGCACGACGAATGAGGTCAACCGAGCCCTCAGTGGTGGTGTGGGCGATGTGTAGCCGACCTCCAGTCAGTTGAGCCAGAGCCAGGTCGCGAGCCACTATAATGTCCTCAGCGGCATTTGGTATCCCGCGAAGACCTAGCTTGGTTGATATTATGCCTTCGTTCATCTGTCCGCCTGCGGTGAGAGCTTTATCCTCGCAATGGTCGGTGATTGGCAGGTCAAAGGCACGGCTATAATCTAGCGCCTGGCGCATAATGTGTGAGTTGAGCGCTGGTTCGCCGTCATCACTAAAGGCAATTACCCCGGCTGAAGCCAGCTCACCCATCTCGGCTAGCTCCTCTCCCTTTCTACCCTTGGAGATACAGCCTATGGGTAGAACTCGGACCACCCCTTCTGAAGCTGCCTTTGACTTTACATATTCAACGGCGGTCTGATTATCCAGGGGCGGATTGGTGTTAGGCATGCAGCAGATGGTGGTAAAGCCTCCCCTGGCTGCCGCTCTGGTTCCAGTAGCAATGGTCTCCTTCTCCTCAAATCCGGGCTGTCTCAGATGGCAATGAAGGTCGACAAATCCAGGACAGACGATTAGCCCTGGGGCATGAAGGACATCGTAGTCTGGCTGGGGTGGGGTTGCCTCTCCCTTGCCCAGCCATGAGATTTTGCCTTCAGTGACAAGCAAACTGCCGACTTCATCTATTCCCTGGCTGGGGTCAATTATTCGACCACCTTGAATAAGCAAGGGCTTCATCGCTTTTGGCTCCCGGCTAGGATATAAAGTAAAGCCATGCGCACAGCTACTCCATTGGTTACCTGCTCATTGATGACCGATTGGGGACCGTGAGCCACGGCTGAGGAAATCTCAATCCCTTCGTTTACTGGACCGGGGTGAAGAACCAGGGCATCTGGCTTAGCTCTGGCTAGTCTTGCCTCGGTGAGCTGGTATAGCTGGATATACTCACGGATGCTGGGCAATAACCCGCTCTGTTGCCTTTCCAACTGCAGACGCAGTGCCATCACCACATCGGCTCCATCAAGGGCAACCTCAATGTCGTGCTCGATGCTGACCGAAGGGAGGTGATGATGCTGCCCACCCAAGCCAGCGGGTAGAAGGGTAGGGGGGCAACATAGTGTAACCTCTGCCCCCATAGTGGTTAGACCCCAAATATTGGAGCGAGACACCCGGCTGTGCATAATATCGCCGATTATAACTGCTTTGAGCCCTTTCAGGCTTCCCTTATGTTTATGGATAGTATAGAGGTCAAGGAGGGCTTGAGTTGGATGGGCATGCCAGCCGTCTCCAGCATTGACTATACTTGCCTCTATATATTTGGTGACGATATAAGGGGCACCTGACTGGGGATGACGCATTACCACTATATCAGCCCCCAGCGCTTGCAGTGTGCCGAGGGTGTCAACTAGAGATTCACCCTTGGCTACGCTACTAACTGAGGCGCTCAGGTTAACTGCATCGGCGCCCAAGTTTTTGGCGGCAAGCTCAAAGGATAATCGGGTGCGGGTGCTGGGTTCATAAAATAGGGTTATGAGGGTCTTGCCCCGGAGCGCAGGTACTCGTTTAATTGGTCGGGACAGGACCTCCTTCATAGCCTGAGTGGTGTGGAAG
>DAOWJM010000057.1 GCA_030640325.1 Dehalococcoidia bacterium
CGAGGAGACTCTAGAACACTTTGAGAATACTATTGAGCTCTACAAGAAGCTATTTCGCATTGAACCCGAAATCATGGCCTATGACATGCACCCTGAGTATCTCTCCACCAAATACGCCCTTCATCTTGGCTCAGAGCAGGGGTTAAGCCTTATCCCGGTTCAACACCATCATGCCCATATTGTAAGTTGTCTGGTGGAGAATGAAGCTGAAGGACCTGTTATCGGGGTAGCCTTTGATGGCACAGGATACGGCACCGATGGCACCATCTGGGGAGGGGAATTTCTACTCGCTGACTTTCGCAGCTTCCAAAGGGTAGGGCATCTGGAATGTGTGCCCCTGCCCGGGGGTGAGGCGGCTATAAAGAAGCCCTATCGTATGGCTTTAAGCTATCTCTATTCATTACTGGGGGAAGACTTCTCCTTGGAAGGTCTCCCTCTTAGCAAGCTTAATCCCGCCGAGCTTGAGATAATAAAACAGCAGCTAAAGCGAAGAGTAAATACTCCTTTGACCTCCAGCGCCGGGAGGCTTTTTGATGCCGTTTCCGCCTTGGTGGGAGTGAAGGGAGAAATAGATTATGAAGCTCAGGCAGCCATTGAGCTGGAGATGCTGGCTCCAGACGAATTGCATGAGCTGGAATCAGAATCCTATCCATTCTCCATTGTTAAACACCAAGCAGTGAGGGTGGTTAAGCTAGGGGCACTATTCTCAACGATAGTTCAAGATGTTAAAAATCAGGTTCCTATCCCTATAATATCGCTCAAGTTTCATAACACAATGGCTCAAATAATCGCTGAGATGTGTAAATCCATTGCAAAAGAGGCTGGGATAAATCAAGTGGCGCTAAGTGGGGGTGTTTTTCAAAATCGGTTGCTGCTGAGGTCGGCTACCTCCGCTTTACAAAGAGAAGGCTTCAGTGTGCTCGCTCATCATCTAGTGCCCTGTAATGACGGTGGCATTTCCTTGGGGCAGGCGGTGATTGCCAATTTTGCCAGTATTTGAGAGAGTCAAAGAGAGGCGAAGCCTCTCTTATATAACCTACTCCCCCTTCCCCTTGAAGGGGAAGGGGGATAAAGGGGGATGGGGTCATTAGGAGTTAGATATGTGTCTTGCCATACCGGCTCTGATTAAGGTTATAGAGGACAAAGAGGCTGAGGCTGAGATTGGAGGTATAACTCGCAGGATTAGCCTCTGGCTCACCCCGGAAGCCAAAGTAGGCGACTATGTGCTGGTTCATACCGGCTATGCCATAAATATCCTGGATGAAGAAGAAGCCGCGGAAACTTTAAGTCTATTAGAAGAAATAGCAGGGCTGGCTGAGGAGGAAGGTTGAAATTTGTTTCTGAATTTCGGCGCTCTGAACTAGCTGAGGGATTAATCTCCCAGATTCATCGGAAGTCCAGGACTCCAGCACGGTTCATGGAGTTCTGCGGTGGTCATACGGTAACCATCTTTAGATATGGCATCCGCCAGGTTCTACCTAGAACTTTGGACATGGTCTCCGGACCTGGCTGTCCTATTTGTGTTACCGCCAACGCTGACCTGGACAAGGCGATTGCCCTCTCACAAATCCCAGAGGTAATCATCGCCACCTTCGGTGATATGCTAAAAGTCCCCGGGAGCCGCTCTAGCTTGCAGGAGGTCAAGGCTGATGGTGCCGATGTGCATACGGTATATTCCACTATGGATGCTCTCAGAATGGCGGAGGAAAATCCTACTAAGTCAGTAGTCTTCCTCGGAATCGGATTTGAGACCACTGCCCCCACTATCGCCGCTTCTATCCTCCAGGCGGAGGAAAAGGGGATAGGGAATTATTATGTCCTTTCCATGCACAAGCTCTGCCCACCGGTGCTCCGAGCTATCCTTGATTCGGGCGAGGTCAAGCTTCACGGGCTGATTTGCCCAGGACATGTGAGCGCCATTATCGGCTCCTACCCTTGGGAATTTATCGCCCGAGATTATGGCATCCCCTGTGTAGTCTCCGGCTTTGAACCCTTGGATATCCTGCAATGCGTTGATATGCTGGTAGACCAGATTGAAAATGGTGAATCCAGGGTTGAAATTGCCTATCGGCGGGGAGTGCACCCTGAGGGCAACCAACAAGCCCTGAAGCTTATGGAGCAGGTATTTGAGCCTTGTCCCACCCAGTGGCGGGGGATAGGCGAGGTTCCCGATAGTGGCTTGAAGTTAAGGAAAAAGTATCAGCACTTTGATGCTGAACTCGCCTTTGATATTGACCCTGGTCCTGCTTACGAGCCAGTGGGCTGCATCTGCGGCGATATCCTGCGTGGGGTTAAAACCCCTGCTGATTGTCAACTCTTTGGTAAAGCATGCACCCCAGAACATCCTGTAGGACCCTGCATGGTCTCTTCAGAGGGCAGTTGTTCTGCCTATTACCTTTATGGAGGAGGTTTTGAAGGATAAAATCCTCTTAGCTCACGGCAGTGGTGGAAAGCTAGCCCACGAGCTGGTGGAGAAAAGCTTTGTTAAAGCCTTCAGTAATCCCTTTTTAGCTAAGCTTGATGACTCAGCCGTTATTGACATCAGCGGGAGGCTGGCCTTCACCACCGATAGCTATGTGGTCAGTCCTATCTTCTTCCCCGGTGGGGATATCGGCAAGCTCGCTGTCTTCGGCACAGTGAACGACTTAGCTATGTCCGGTGCCCACCCCCTTTATTTAAGCCTTTCTTTTATCATTGAGGAGGGGCTTCCCCTAGATGAGCTGAACCAAATCGTAAACTCTGTTCAGAAGGCGGCTCAGGAGGCAGGGGTGGAAATCGTAACTGGAGACACCAAGGTAGTGAATCGAGGTAGTGCAGATAGGCTCTTTATCAATACCGCCGGTGTGGGCATAATACCGGATGGGGTCGATATTTCTGGCAGCAACGCCAGACCAGGAGACAAGGTGCTTTTAAGCGGAACCATAGGCGACCATGGAATTGCTGTGCTCAGCCAACGGGAGGGCTTGCGCTTTTCCACAAAGCTTGAGAGCGATTGCGCCCCACTTAATAGCTTGGTGGCTGAAATGTTAAATGCCAGTCCAAATATCCATTGCTTACGAGACCCTACCCGAGGGGGATTGGCTACCAGCTTAAATGAGCTGGCAAAGCAGTCAAAGGTAAGTATCAGAATTGAGGAGGAAAAGATTCCAGTGCGGGAAGAGGTTCTTGCTGCCTGCGAGATGCTGGGCTTTGACCCTCTTTATGTAGCCAATGAGGGTAAGCTGGTGGCTATAGTTCCGCCTGAGGATGCCGATAAGGTTCTTGGGGCAATGCGGGGAAGTCATTATGGAAAAAGTGCCGCTATCATAGGTGAGGTGAGGGCAGAACATCCCGGCCGGGTGGCGATGAAAACCTGTCTGGGGGCTTCCCGAATAGTTGACATGTTAGTTGGAGACCTTTTGCCCAGGATTTGTTAATATGCACGAACTTGCCATCACTCAGAGTATGCTCGACATTGTCTTGGAACAGGCTGAGAAGGCCGGAGCCAGGGAGGTGGGGAAAATCAACCTGGTTATCGGAGAAATGACTGGGGTTGTTGATGAATGCGTGCAGTTCTACTTCGATTTCCTCAGCAAAGGAACCTCTGCTGAGGGGGCTGCTCTTTCCTTCACCAAGGTTCCGACCACGGCTCGATGTCGGGGCTGCGATAAGGCTTTTGAACTCAAAGAGTTTGATTGGACTTGCCCCTATTGTCAGGGTAATAATATGGAAATCGTAGCTGGTAAAGAACTTTTTGTAGAAAGCATTGAGGTGGAATAAATGAAAATAAAGGTGGTTAAAGACATTCTTGGTGCTAATGAGCAGATAGCGGAGAGAAACCGACAGTTGCTTGATAGCAAAGGTGTGCTTGCTGTGAACTTGATGTCCTCGCCGGGCGCGGGCAAGACCAGTCTCATTTTGGAAACGATAAAGAGGCTAAAAGGGAAAACCAGGCTCGGTATAATTGAAGGCGATGTGAGTTCAAGCTTGGATGCTGAGGTAATAGGCAAAGAGGGTGTGCCTGTGGTCCAGATAAATACCGGCGGGGGATGTCACCTTGATGCCAATATGACCCATAGTGCTCTGGGCAACATGCCCCTTCAAGATATTGAATTACTCCTTATCGAAAATGTGGGCAATTTGATTTGCCCTGCGGAGTTTGCTCTCGGCGAGCATAAAAAGGTTTTAATTTCAAGCATTCCCGAAGGGGATGATAAGCCATTCAAGTATCCTTCGATGTTTCACAAAGCGGATGTTGTGCTTATAAATAAGATTGACCTTCTACCATATCTGAAGTTTGATACCGATGCCTTTTCCCAGGCAATCAGAGGGATAAACGAAAGGGCGGAAATTTTCCAAATCTCTTGTGCTACCGGTCAAGGGATTGAGAAATGGGTCTCCTGGCTTCTGACCCAGATGAGCAGGAGACAAAGCTAAAAGCACAGACTTACAGCTTGGACATACTTTTCTTAAAGTGAGCCGCACAGGACTCGAACCTGTAACCGGCTGATTAAGAGTCAGCTAATTTTGGGACTAATAAGGTGGATATAGTTGACTTTGTGACCAATAGCGTGTTATATGTTATAGTAGAGGCGCTTTTTTGAGGAGGACCGTACTACTTACTGTTGGAGACAAATAGAGGTTATGAACAATGGTAAATTGGGAAGTAACGGCAACTAGTATTTATTGTGACGCTGTGGATGAGGATGTCACAATAATGGTCTACAAAGACTGGACTACAAGGTGTACAGGCTATAACAAGTATGTTGAGAATCTTACCAAGGAAGTAGCGACAATGCTCAAAAAGAAAGGTAAGCTGTTGGGTAGACAGTTGAGGTGTGAGGGCCCGCTCGACTATAGGGTAACCGACTATAGAGACAAACTCATGGCTGAGGAGAAGGCCATGGCTGGTTGACAAGAGGTGAGCGTACCCCTAGGAGGCGATGACAAGTGGCAACTGACAAGCAAGTCAAATTGCGAATTGAAAATCTCTCCCTTAGCTTTGGCGGAGTTAGAGCCCTTATTGATGTCAGCCTAGATGTTAGGGATAATGAGATTCTAGCTATTATCGGACCAAATGGCGCTGGCAAGACCTGCATCCTCAACTGCATAAGTGGCTTCTATAAACCTCAAAGGGGCGAAATCCACTATAATGGTCAAACAATCACCAGGATGCGTCCAGATAAGGTAGCAGCATTGGGACTGGCTAGAACCTTCCAGAACATCGAGCTATACACCGGTCTCACCACCCAAGATAACCTTATGGCTGCCAGGCATGTCCTTATGAAGCAAAACTTCCTCTCCGGTGCCCTATACTTTGGCTGGGCTCACAAAGAGGAAATTGAACACCGCAAGACGGTGGAGGATATTATTGACTTTCTGGAAATAGAGCCGATTAGAAAGAAGGTAGTTGGTGTTCTCCCCTATGGAATGCGAAAGAGGGTTGAGCTGGGAAGAGCTCTAGCTCTGGAACCGAAAGTCCTGCTCCTTGATGAGCCTATGGCAGGGATGAACCTGGAGGAAAAGGAGGACATCGCCAGGTTCATTATTGATGTATTTGAGGGGCAGGGGGCTACATACCCTAATACACCTGTGCTGAGGGACGGGATTACCTGTATAATTCTCGTCGAGCACGATATGGGAGTGGTTATGGATATAGCTGATAGGATTATTGTCCTCGACTTTGGACGTAAGATTGCTGAAGGCACGCCTGCCGAAATTAAAAGCAATCCCGAGGTTATCAAAGCCTACTTAGGACAGGCAGTATAGGTAGGGACAAACTCTTGACATACTAGACGGTAGCAGTATAATCTGACAACTAAGTGAAGATAATGGACATCAGTAGTGCTTAAGGAGAGATGCGGATGGAAAATGTAGATACGCTACCCAAATTAATTAAGCACAACTACGAAAAATGGGGCGATGGCGTAGCCTTGGCTATGAAGAATTTTGGCATCTGGCAGAGATACACCTGGAAGGACTACTATGAAAGGGTAAAATACTTCTCCCTGGGCTTAATAAGCCTCGGGCTGGAACCTGGGGATAGGGTCTGCATTATAGGTGATAATGAACCGGAATGGTTCTGGGGTGAATTTGCCGTTCAGGCAGCAGGGGGAATCGCTACCGGGATGTTCGTTGACTCTATCCCCTCTGAGGTAAAGTATATTGCTGCCCACTCCAGCATCAAATTTGCAATAGTTAATGACCAAGAGCAGACGGATAAGTTCCTCGAGATTAAAGATGAACTCCCATCGCTGAAGAAGGTTATCTACTGGGACCCCAAGGGGCTGAGGAACTATGATGACCCTACTATTATCAGCTTCGCTGAGGTAATGGAGCTGGGTAGGGAATATGAGAGGACACACCCCGGTTTATTTGAGCAGAATGTGGAAAAGGGCAAGGGGGAGGATATCGCCTTTATCTACTATACCTCGGGAACTACCGGCTTACCCAAGGGGGCTGCGCTTAGCCACAAAGCCCTAATGAAAACCGCTCAAGGCTTCGTTAGCCGTTATCCGCTCAGCGAGAAGGATGACCTAATCTCCAACTTCCCAGCGGCCTGGGTGGGAGATAGCTTCTTTGCTACTGTCCCCCATCTGCTGAGCGGGGCAAGGATGAACTTCGCTGAGGAACCAGAAACAATTGCCGAGGATACCAGAGAAGTCGGACCCCACTTTGTTATCTATGGTCCCCGACAATGGGAAGGCCTAGTTAGCGAAGTTCAAGTCAAGATAATGGATGCCAATCCCATAAAAAGGTTCGCCTATCACCTATTCCTGCCTGTCGGTTATAAAATTTCCGATTATCACTTTAAGGGGAAAACGCCAAACCTATTTTGGCGCGCCCTTTACTGGGTAGCACATTGGCTTCTGTTGCGTCCCCTCAAGGATCGGCTGGGATTGGCTAATGTCAGGTTTGCTGTTACCGGAAGCTCGGTGTTATCTCTGGATACCTTCAGGTTAATACATGCCATAGGCATTGAACTCAGACAGTGTTATGCGGGGACAGAGGCTGGTTTCATCTCCAGCCATGGTAAAGGAGAAATCAAATTTGAATCGGTGGGACGCCCAGTAATAGGCACTGAGGTCAGAGAAACTGACGAAGGGGAACTCCTTATCAGGAGTGAATGCATGTTCAATGAATACTACAAGGACCAAGAAAAGACAAGGGATGCCTTGATAGACGGCTGGTTCCATAGCGGGGATGCTGTCCATGTCAACGAGGCAGGACACCTAATATTCCTTGACCGAGTAAAGGACATGGGCGAGCTGGCTACCGGAGCCAAGTATGCCCCCCAATATGTTGAGGGCAGGCTCAGGTTCAGCCCCTACATCAAGGATGCCATGGTTATCGGCGGCAAGGACAAGGACTTTGTCGCAGCTATAGTAAATATAGACTTTACTATGGTGGGCAAGTGGGCGGAAAGAAATCGTGTGCCCTATACCACCTTCGTTGACTTATCCCAGAAAAAAGAGGTGGCTGATTTGGTGCAAAAAGACCTGATTCGGGTAAACGGCTACCTACCAGAGGGGTCAAGGGTTAAAAAATTTGTCCTGCTGCACAAGGAATTTGACCCTGATGAAGCTGAGCTTACCAGAACCAGAAAGCTAAGAAGAGGCTTTGTGGAGGAACGGTATAAGAATTTAATTGATGCTATGTATTCGGATAGGGAAGAGGTAAATGTAGAGGCTCCGGTAACCTATAGAGATGGACGAAAAGGAGTAGTTACTACTGCTATTAAGGTAAGAACTATTTAGAAGGAGAGTAGTAAGTGGAACAATTACTTCAATATACCGTAACCGGCGTTACCGTAGGAATGGTTTACGCCCTTATTGGATTGAGTTTTGCCCTGATTTGGAAATCCAGCGGGGTGGCAAATCTGGCTTTGGGCGGGATGGTATTAATCTTTTCCTGGTTCACCTACAGTATGACGGTTCAGCTAGGTCTCCCCTACTGGCTAGCTTTGCCTCTGGTTATCGTCTTTGCCCTGGCTGTAGGCTGGTTGATTGAGAGATTCGCCCTGCGTCCCCTCATCGCCCAGCCTATTTTGTCTCTAATCACGGTAACCCTGGGTGTATTCTACTTTCTGGAAGGGCTTTGCGTTTTCATCTGGCCGTGGATGGTGGATGCTCTACCTCGCATCTTCCCCCCCGAGCCATTTCACATTGGTACCGCAGTTGTGGCTCAGGCATATGTCTGGGCGGCGGTCGTATCCCTGGTTCTGTTTGGTATATTAACCCTCTACTTCAGGTATCACAAGATGGGGATTGCCATGAGGGCAACCGCCGATGACCAGTTTGCCGTTCAAGCCTGCGGCATCCCGGTGACCAGGATTTTCTCCACATCATGGATGTTTGCCTGCGTCGTCGCCGCCATCGCCGGCGTTCTTATCTCCTGGATTGGTGGACTTCACATGGGTTTGGTGGAGACTGGGTTGAAATCGTTCTCAGTGGTCATCCTTGGCGGACTGGATTCCTTCATCGGCTGTATTGTGGCTGGACCAATCATAGGTCTGGCTGAAAACGTGGGCGGCGGCTATCTCACCCCCATGACTTGGGCTGGGCTCAAGGGTGTTATTCCATATATTATCATCATAATTGTATTGTTTATTAAGCCTTATGGTCTATTTGGTGAAGTCAGGATAGAAAGGATATAACATGGGATTACCCTGTGGAACTCATAATTATACCTATGACCAAGATATGGCTATTATGCGAACCAAGACCCACTGGGCATTACTCGTTGCCCTCTTGGTTCTATTGTTCACCTTTCCGCTCTACAGTGGCGGTTACTTGTTAAGTGTAGCCAATTTGATTGGGATTACCGTAATTGCCGCCATCGGACTAAATATCCTGCTTGGTTACTGTGGGCAATTATCTATCGGTCATGCCGGGTTTATCGCTGTAGGCGCCTTTACCTCCGCCGTTCTAACCAATGTGCTTGGGCTTCCCTTCCTGGTGGGACTAATCGCTGCCGGGTTTATGGCGGGATTCATCGGGCTTTTGTTCGGTATCCCGTCGCTGAAGGTTAAAGGCTTTTATCTGGCAATTGCCACCATTGCTGCCCAGTTTATCATTATCTGGGTCATCAACCACCTGAAGATAACTGGGGGATTCGTTGGTATAGCGGTTCCATATGCCTCCATTGGCGGACTTGTCTTTGATAGCGAAGCCAGCATGTTCTATCTCATCATGGTAATTGCCGTCATATGCACCTTCTTTGCCAAGAACCTGGCAAGGACGAGGGTAGGTAGAGCCTTTGTCGCCATCAGGGATAATGACCTGGCAGCCGAGGTAATGGGGATTAACCTGTTTTACTACAAGCTCCTCGCCTTCTTCATCGGCTGTTTCTTCGCCGGGATTGCCGGCTCATTAATGGCTCACTGGATTGGCTTCATGAACGCCGAGCAGTTTTCCCTTATGGAATCTATACTGTATATCGGCATGATAATTATCGGTGGTCTGGGAACTGCTCTCGGTCCCATCCTGGGTGTAATCTTCATCCGCCTTATGCAACAGGGAATGATGTTTGTAGCTCCGACCATTGAGGCTGCCTTCCCTGCGTTACCAGCCGGATTTGCCACCGGTCTTGCTCCCATGCTATTCGGTCTGATAATTATCCTGTTTCTGATACTTGAGCCACGGGGAATAGCTCACCGCTGGATGCTGTTTAAGTCTGCCTATAGGCTGTGGCCTTTCTCATACTAATTTAAACAGGAGGCATAGTGAAATGTAGTGCTTTATAGAGAACAGGCAGATTAAACCCTAAAACCTTTAAGGAGGTATAAATGAAAGGCAAAAGATTTTTAATGGTAGTGGGGGTATTGTTTCTGGCATTGACGGTGGCAGCACTGCCATTTGTGGGTGCCTGTGCTGCTAAACCTGCTGCTGGCCCCAGTCTAAAGTATGGTATGAGTATCTGTGTCACCGGTGTCGCTGCCGAGAAGGGGACTCCTATGGCGCATGGTAAGCTGGACTGCGTAAAATATATCAATGAGGAGCTTGGTGGCGTTAACGGTCATCCCATAGAGGCAATATGGTATGACAATGGCTATGATGCTGCTAGAGCAGCCATCATCGTTAAGAAAATAATGGATGAGGGCGCATTGTTCTTCACCACCAACTCATCCAAGATGATGACCTGTTCTATGGAGCTTGCCAATAGGGATGGGTTCCCCGGCATAGCTTCGTTCAGCTCCCCGGCGTGCACCAATCCACCAAAGCACATCTATGCCCAGATGCCAGACTATGGCGATGACTGGGCAGCCTTTGCCAACTACTATATGGAGAACATCTGGGAAGGACCGGGAAAGCCTAAGATGGCACTGCA
>DAOWJM010000048.1 GCA_030640325.1 Dehalococcoidia bacterium
GCGCCTAGAGGGATTCGAACCCACGACCCTCGGTTCCGAAGACCGATGCTCTATCCGCTGAGCTATAGGCGCTTTCTTGGTGGGGTGAGTGGAGGGATTTGAACCCTCGTTCTCCAGGGCCACAACCTGGCGCCTTAGACCACTAGGCGACACTCACCACAGATAACAACGCTATTATAGCTAAAAACCACTTTCCTTTCAATGATTACCTTTGGGCTAGCTCCGCTATGGTAACCCCGGCACCACCTTCCCCGTAGCCGGCTGGTCGGTATGAATTGACCAGTGGATGTTTGGCTAGCTGTTCCCGGACTGCTTGGCGCAGAGTCCCTGTCCCCTTACCGTGGATTATCCTGACCTGGTATAGACCAGCCATAAAGGCGTCATTCAGGTATCGGTCAAGCTTTATTAATGCCTCATCTATGGTAAGTTGGCGAAGATGCACCTCATTTATTGGCTGGGTCATTTTCAGCCTGCTCGGGCTCCTTCCTCAGGAAAATCTCCAGGCTTCTGACCTTTCTCACTCCCTTCAGGCTGGAGGCTATAGCGAGAAGGATATTGCTGATAATCTGTTTGGGGAAGCTGCCTAGAGATATGGGGACATTGTTTACATAAAGGGAGACTCGCTCCCTTTGGGGCTTTATGAAGCCTTTCTCCATAAGGTCAGCCAAACCTTCGATATCTTCCAGGGAGAACTGTCTGGTCTTGGTTTCCAGGGGTTCATCTGTAGCTATAGCTATGAGCTTCCTGACGGTGGCAAGGGGTGGACCAGTTTCCTTGCGATGTACTTCTATTTTGGGCGCACTGCCCTGCCTGAAACCTTCGGTTAGGATGATGTCATAGTCCTCGCCCAGGAGATGGGCTATCTGCTCAAGGCTGCTCTCCCCGGCAACAGGCTTGATTAACACCATCTTATCTGGGGAACTAATCACGGTAGCCTCGCTCCCAGCTTGGGTATGGCGCCAGCTATCCTTGCCCGGCTCATCAAAGGTCAGGTTTTGGGGAGTATGCTTGATGGTAGCCACTCGATAGCCCCTTGATTTTAGCTCCCCAATCAGCTTTTCGATAAGGGTTGTCTTTCCTGACTTTGATTTACCTACAATGGAGACTATGGGAGGCATTTTCTATTCCTTTCCGGGGCTTCTAGATTGAGTGTGGAAAGTAAATCATCAAGAATCTTCATCTACCTATGGAAAGGGTATGATATGGACATATGCTCGCAATTATGGTAACACAGCGCCAATGTGCTGTCAAAGAGTTGGCTGCTATGGCAAGCAACGCCTGTAGGGGTTATCTGGCATTTGACGATAGGTTTAAAATAGCATAAGATTTGGGGGCAAAGATGGGGAATATAACCATAACCATAAATGGCTCCCAGCTGAGTGGTCGTGATGGCATGACCATTCTCGACTTGGCACAGGAGAATAATATACCTATTCCTACCCTATGTCATCATCCTCTCCTTACTCCTACCGCTGTTTGCCGAGTTTGCTTGGTTGAGGATGAGAGCAGGGGTGAACTGGTAGCATCTTGTGCGACCCCTATTGTTCCAGGGATGGTAATCAAAACTGATTCACCCAGAGTGCTCAACGCTCGGAGAACTATCATCGAGCTGATGCTGGCTGGTCACCCAGACTCTTGTCTGGTTTGTGACAAAGGTAACCGCTGTGAACTGCGCGGGTTGGCTAGCGACCTTGAAATCGGACAGGTCGGGTTCGATGCAGTGAGAAGCTACCATCATTTTGAAGAAGCCAATCCTTTCATAGAGAGGGACCTGACCAAATGTATCCTGTGTGGTAGATGTGTGAGAGCTTGCCAAGAACTCCGAGGAGTGGCAGCAATTGACTATGCCTACCGAGGATTTAGCCTTAAGCCAGCCACTTCGCTGGACGGAACCCTGCGAGAATCGGTCTGCGAATTCTGTGGACTTTGTGTCTCTATGTGCCCTGTGGGAGCCTTATCAGATAAATCAACCACTTACCAAGGAAAGGAAACGAGCAAGGTTCGAACTACCTGTCCCTATTGTGGGTGTGGCTGTAGCATTTACCTCAGCATTAGAGACCAGGAGATTATTGGTGTAAGCTCATGCCCGGAGAATTCGGTCAACGGGGTCTCCCTATGTGTTAAAGGTCGCTTTGGTATTATTGAATTTATTCATCATCGGGATAGGTTAAAGGCGCCCCTTATCAAGAAGGACGGAGATTTTGTTGAAGCCAGCTGGGATGAGGTGCTAGACCTGGTTGCCAGCAGGCTTGGCAGC
>DAOWJM010000032.1 GCA_030640325.1 Dehalococcoidia bacterium
CATGCTCGTCTGCCAATTCCGACACTCCCCCATATGGCAAGTTGTTTAATATTTTAGCATATTGCTTAACACTATTGTAGCTTCTTGACACCCATTACTTATGGGCATATCATGATACTGCTGAGGCAGAAGATATGTGGAAGAAATTGAAGAAGTGGAAGAATTTAACCAAACACTGGAAACCGTTAGCTATAGGCTTAGGTTCAGCGGTGTTCCTTTTACTTGTTTTCTCATTTGTGCCTATCATGCGGGTCTCTTACGTGGTTGAAGAGATGTATCAGGCTATAGAGACCTATTATGTCAGAGAAAGCTATACCGTGCAGGAACCTTATACAGTCATGGAGCCCTATACGGACATCGAAATCTACTGTGAAGAGGAGCCCTGCGAGAGATATGTTCCAATTGACTATTCAGTAATTGGTGGAGAGGGTTATAACTATCCTGGTGGTACAGGGTGCGGTGTTGAATTATATATCAAGAACACAGACGTAATAGGCGGCACTTTTAACGTGGAATTCCTTCTAATATTACGAGAAGGCGTAACCACCACAATAGCTGGGTCAAAATATATAGCGGCAGGTAGCACGAAAAGAGTCGTAGCATCCTACGAACGTGCACCTTTGAAAACCCCGTATTCCTTTACATATTCTGTTACTGCTCCAACAAAGCCCAATCCGACATATAGAGAGGTAGAGGTTATTAAGTATCGACCAGTAATAGAGTATGGGGAGGTTACCAAGTACAGATTTGTCCCCGAAGAGGTGACTGTATTGAAGACGCGAACCGTAACAGGCTATAAAAGGGTTTCCTTGCTGAAGTATTTAATAAACTACTAAGCCCTTCTTGTTAGCGAGGAACCTATTTATACCATCAGGAGTGAAGGCGTAGTTTTCTATAAGGGGTGTGATGCATTGCCTGTAAAATGCTATTGTGTGGGGGGCTATGCCATGTCTACGAGATTTGAGGAACTGACTTAGAAGTTGCTTAACATTTGAATTGGCATTTCCCAATCCTAAATCATGCTCGTCTGCCAATTCCGACACTTCCCCATATAGCATCATTATATCCCATTGGGCTACACTTCTACCACTCCCCGGTCGGTGAGCCTGATTTCAGGGATTACCGGCAAAGCCAGGAACGAGAGAGTGGCAAATGGTGAAGATAGTGTCGTTCCCAGCTCAGCGGCTATCCGCTCCAGTCTCTCCAATTTACTGACTACTACCTCCAGCGGCTCATCAGATAATAGTCCAGCAATGGGTAGAGCTAGGCTGGCTAATACCTCGCCCTCGGCAGCAGCCACCAGACCACCTTGTAGCCGTTCAATCTCCTTAATGGCGGTGAACATATCCTCATCGTTGGTGCCTACAGCAATGATGTTATGAGAATCGTGGGCAATAGATGAAGCCAGAGCCCCTCTGTTTAAGCCGAATCCGGCAACCAAACCCACACCTATGTTGCCCGTAGCCTTATGCCTCTCCACTACCACCAGCTTCAGAATATCCCTCCCCGTATCAGGCATAATAGTCCCGTGGGTAGCCTTGATTTTCTCTATCCTCTTCCGAGTGATTATCTGACCGGGGACAATCTCAATAATCGGCTCAGCTTCCCCTGAAGGTGAGAGCCTTAGTGCCTCTATATTGAAAGGCAGAATATTCACGGTATTGGTCGGTCCTTTGCCAGTGGGTTGATGCCAGGGGAATAGCGGCTTCCCTTCTTTAGCTACCAATTGACCTCGGTAGAAAACCATGTCTATTTGCAACCGGGATAAATCACTGAGCACAATTAAATCAGCCATATAGCCAGGGGCTACCGCCCCCAGCCCGTCCAGCCTGAAATAATCTGCCGGATTGATAGTAGCTAGCTGAATAGCCCGCACCGGGTCAAGCCCCTGACGAATTGCCTTTCGCACTACAGCATCAATATCACCGTCCCTCAGCAGGTCAACACAACTGCGGTCATCGACGACAAACATGCACCTTTTGTAGGTTTTATCGGTGACCAGGGGCAGCAAGGCATCCAGGTTTTTCTCTGAAGAGCCTTCCCTGATCATGATAAACATGCCCTGCCTCAGCTTCTCTCTTGCTTCCTCAATAGAGACAGATTCGTGGTCGGAGAGAATGCCAGCGGCGATATAGGCGCTGAGGTCTTTCCCGGCGACACCGGGAGCATGACCATCAATAATCCTCCCCTTGGCAAAGCCGATTTTTCTCAGAACCGTCTCGTCACCACCGAGAACACCGGGGAAATTCATTACCTCACCCAACCCGATGCAGTCCTTCCACCCTAGAAGCTGACGAATATCTTCAGCACCGAGGCTGGCTCCTGAGGTTTCCAAGTGAGTAGCTGGCACACAGGAAGGAGCCATCAGGAACAGATCAAAGGGCAAACGGCGGGCGTGGTTCAACACATACCTTATGCCCTCCAGACCGCAGACATTGGCTATCTCATGGAGGTCAGTAATCAAGGTGGTAGTGCCGTGAGGCACCACTGCCCTGGCATATTGACCTATATCAAGCATAGAGCTCTCGGGATGAATATGCCCATTGATAAGACCAGGCGCAATATATTTGCCCCCCAAATCCAGAACCTGTTTCGCCTGGTGGTAGTCCCCCACCCCGGCTATCCTATCCCCACAAATAGCCACATTGCCAGGTTCAATCTCACCGCTAAAGACATTGACTACCTCGGCATCGGTCAAGAGCAGGTCTGCGGGAAGCTCCCCTTTAGCTACTGAGATTAAGCGAGCCAGTTTGGTTGGCATTAACCCTCATTCTCCAAAACACATATATCGGGAAGGTAGCGAAACTTCTCATCCCAATCCAAGCCATAGCCAACTATAAACTTATCAGGAACAGTTAACCCACGGTAATCAATAGTAACCGGAGTCTTTCGCCGTGATGGCTTATCAGTCAGAGCACAGAGCCTCAAAGAGGCAGGCTTTTTCTTGCCCAGATAATCTAAAAGAAAACCAGTAGTGAGACCGGTATCTACTATGTCCTCAATGACCAAAATGTGCCTGCCTCTAACTTCAGACTGGAGACCCTGCACCACTTTAATCTTCCCTGAACTCTTTCTGCCGCCCCCATAGCTGGATAGCCTGATAAATTCCACCTCCAGCGGGAAATCAAGAAGCCGAATAAGGTCAGCCATGAACATAAAGGAACCCTTGAGAACCCCTATCAAAATGGGGTGCTTGCCGAGGTAATCCTGCCTGATTTCAGCCGCCAGCTTGCTGACTGTGGCCTCTATCTCCTCACTGGTGAAAAGGATACTGAGTTTAGATTGAGAACCCATAGCTACCTGAGATTATAGTCCTTGCCTCAAATCCTGTCCACCAGAGGTTACTGCCGTTTGATAGCACTCCCCTTGGGCATAACCACTATATGAGGAACACCGGTTAGCGGATGCTGTTCCACCCTAACCGATGCCGAAAATACCTCGCTTATTCTAGCCTCGGTTAAAACCTGAGTCGGGGTTCCGTCAGCCCAAACCCTGCCCTCTTTGAGCAAGATTAAGCGGTCAAAGTAAAGAGATGCCAGGTTAAGGTCATGCATAGCGGCAATGACAGTAAGCCCCCGTCCCATATTGAGACCTCTCACCAGCTCCAGGATTTCCATCTGGTGGGCGATATCCAGATGCACTGTGGGCTCATCAAGGAGCAGCAGCTTGGGCTGCTGAGCTAGCGCCATAGCCAGGATAACCTTCTGCCGTTCCCCTCCGCTTAGTTCATCAAAACGACGCTGCGCCAGTTCCCTGATACCAACCAATTCTAGAGCATCATTGACCACTCGCCTATCGGCCTCACTTTCCTCAGCCAAGGCTCTGAGGAAGGGAGTCCTCCCCAGCATCACTACCTCGCTGGTGGTAAAGGCAAAGGGCATATGAAATTGTTGTGGCACCACGGCTACATTGCGGGCTATAGACTTTCGGCTCAACTGGCTTATGCTAGAGCCATCAAGCTTGATTTCCCCTTGAGCGGGCTTCAAGATGCCGCTGGCTAGCTTAAGTAGGGTAGTCTTGCCCGAGCCATTGGGACCAAGTAAGCCCACCATCTCACCAGCCTTAATGGAAAGGTCGATATTATGCAAAACCAGCCCATCAAGGTATGAGAAGTAAACCTGGCGAAACTGCAAGCCGACCATCAGAAAGCATACTCCTTCCTAGTACGCCTTAGTAGGTAAAGGAAAAAGGGAGCTCCAATAATGGCAGTAATAATCCCCACCGGGATTTCTATCGGAGCCATGATGGTGCGAGCTAAAAGGTCAGCAATAATTACAAAGGCACCCCCGCCCAGCGCCGAAGCTGGCAGGAGAAATCGATGGTCAGGTCCAAAGCTCAAGCGCACAGCATGAGGCACTACCAGCCCAACAAAACCAACCAAACCACTAATAGAAACCGCCGCTGCGGTGAGCAGGGAGCCCAAAGCCAGGATAAGTATTTTATCCCTCTCAACCTCAACACCCAAATAGGCAGCCCCCTCTTCCCCCAGGGAAAGAGCATTCAGATGGAAAGCAAAAAATCGGGCGACGATAATACCACCGATGACCAGTGGGGTAATAACAGCTATCTGCTCCCAGCCGGTTACTGAGATATGACCCAGAAGGAAGGAATAAACTGAGTGGAGATTTAGCTGTAGGCGGTCGCTTATTGATATCAAAAGTGCCATAATTGCTGCCATTAAGGAGCTGACTACCACCCCAGCTAAGAGCATACTTATGATAGGCGTCTTGCCCCCCACCCGCGCCAGATTATAGACCAGGAACACTGTAGCCAAGGCACCACAAAAGGCGGCTACCGGCACCAGACCAAAGCCTAGGAAAGCCAGATTTATCGGCAGTAACATAGCTATGGTAGCCCCCAAAGCAGCTCCGGCTGAGGTGCCTATGATGTAAGGGTCAGCCATAGGATTACGCAGTAACCCTTGAAATAGTACCCCAGCCGTAGCCAGAGCCATTCCAACCAGTGCCCCGCCGATTACCCGAGGCAGCCTAATCTGGAAAATTATCGTTTCCTCTGCCGCCCTCCACGTGGATGGAAAATCAAAAACAGCCACCTTATTAAGAGCCATCCTTAATATATCAGGTAAAGAGATAGATACTGCTCCAAAGGCGCTAGCCAGAAATAATGAGGCTATCAGGCTGACTCCCAGCAGGGACAAAACCAAGATTAGCTTCTTACGGCGTCTCAATTTAATAAACACTCACCAAACAGAAGATGTGTTAGCTTAAATCATCAATCTATAATTAATATAAAAATCCCCTCGTCTGCAGAACAAGGGGATTCCCATCATCCATAATCTGCCCCCCTTCTCCGCGGAGGCGGCGAAGACTAGGGGCTGGTGTTCTGACTTATGAGGTCTAAAGCCTCAATCACAGCAGGCGGGACTGTGCCGGATTTCCACCGCGCTTGCCTTCCATTTAAGCCCTCGCTCGTGCTCGGGCACCCCTATAATTCTATTCAGTTTCACTCAGCATATCAAAAAGGCAAACCAAAGTCAACTCAACTTACTTGATTTAGCCATCAACAGCAGATATACTCTTCAATTGATTTGCTGCGTGAAACATACCGTAGAACAAGGGCTTAACTCCAGGGCAAACCTCCTCGCTTTTTCAGCGTTTTCAAAATCTAATCTTTTCTACGGGAAGGAAGAGCAGAATGCAAAGTCGGAGTTATCCAGAAATACTAGCTGACAGAAAGCAATTGGGACCTTACCCAATGGAAAAGCTTAAGTATGTTGACCAGCCCACCACCAAAATCACTGATAACATCCAAAGAATTGATGAGAGGGAACACGGCTTTGGCCAGGCTTTTCTCGGTAAGTTTGGTCCTTTTGTGGAAAAGGAAATAGCCCGTTTTTGTGAAAAGTATCCCATATCTTCTGCCATGTGGGAGATGCCCCCTCAATTCAAGCTTATAGCAGATGGTGAGGTAGCCCCAAACAAAGCACCAATACCACAGGACCCAGAGCTTCTGAGTCGACACATCAAAAGCTTGGGCTATTTCCTCAGAGCCGATATAGTGGGGATTTGCCGATTACCTCAATGGGCAGTATACAGCTATAACCTGAAGGGTAACCCGGTTGAATGTAACCAGAAGTTTGCCATTGTAATCGTGATAGACCAGGACTATGAAACCATGAAGGGCTCAAGGGGAGACGACTGGATATCCTGCTCCCAAAGCTTCCTGAGCTACAATACCTCCGCTTTTATCGCCTGCACCATGGCTGCCTATATTAGACGTCTTGGTTACCCGGCTCGCGCCCATTTCGAAGGTGCTACCAGGAGTGCCTACCAGGTGGTTGTCACCCCCCTCCTCCTTCTAGCTGGCATCGGTGAAATCTGCCGGGCAGGTATAGTGCTCAATCCATTTCTGGGGACTCGCTTCAAGGCATCGGTGGTCACCACTGACCTGCCGCTAGAAACGGATAAGCCTGTTGACTTTGGTCTTCAAGAGTTTTGCCAGAAATGCATGAAATGTGCCCATGAATGTCCAGCCAAAGCTATCCCGTTTGGTGACAAGGTTATGTATAATGGCTATGAGGTCTGGAGATTTGATACGGAACGCTGTACTAAATATAGAATTACCAATCAGAATGGCTCAGCGTGTGGTCGCTGTATCAAGGTCTGCCCCTGGAATAAGCCGGAGGGATGGACTCATGACATTGTAAGATGGATGGTTAAGCACGCTCCGTTCCTGGATAAGCTTATAGTTAAGGTGGATGATATCTGGGGCTACGGAAAGCAGGACATCAGATATAAGTGGTGGTTTGATTTAGAAGATGCAGACGGGGTGCTTCAGATTCCCGGAAAATCACAAGATTAAGCTTGGTGTTAGTGTCGGGTGATGGATAAGCGGTAAGACGTAATCATATGTCAAGCAACAATCGCAGCCATCCCTTAATCGCCCATCTCACATAGAGACTTAATCAGGTCAAACCTATCATTTGTTAATTGTTGAAGCTGGGCTACCGGGTCTGTCAGCAGGCCTTAGGGGTTTCAAATTCAGCGAGATGATGAAGGAAGGCGAAGTTGGAGTTCACTTCCTCTTGAAGCCGGGCTAGTTCCTCTTCGGTCAAATGTCTGAACTTCCGAATTAACTTAGTGTACTCGGTGACCGGCTTGGGCGTAGCTACAGTATGCGTCAGGCGAAATCTCCCCCTTTCAGCTTCCCATAGCGGAAAGTAATTGGTTCTCACCGCCATCCGACATACCTGGATCGCCGAATCAGACTCTATCCCCCAACCTACGGGGCAGGGGCTAAACACATGAATATAAACAAACCCCTCGTTTTTCTTCTCCTTTGCCTTGAGCAGCTTCTTGATGAAGTCCTCCATGTGGCTCAAGGTGGCTGTAGCCACATAAGGGACTCGGTGCATGGCCATTATCAGGGGCAGGTTTTTGGCTGACATTTCTTTCCCTCGCCCAACCACCCCGACAGGGGTAGTGGTAGTGGCGGCGCCAAAAGGGGTAGTGCTGCTTCTTTGAATACCGGTGTTCATGTACCCTTCATTGTCGTAGCAGATGTAAATGAAGTTCTCATTTCTTTCGGCGGCGCCACTTAAGGGTTGGAAACCCACATCGGCAGCGCAACCGTCACCGGTAAAGCAGACAACGGTAACATCTTTGCCTATCTTACGATAATATCTGACAAGACCCGTGGCGCTGGAAGCTACGCCAGTCATCAAGCAGCTATAGTAAGGCAACCGATGCCATGTCCCGATGTTCTGCCCGTAAAGAACAGGGGCGGAGCAAGAGGGTGTGCCCACGATTATGGTCTCCCTTCCCAGAACTTTCGACAGAATCCTAAGGGTGAGTTCCAGGGGGCAGCCTGCACAGAAGGCTACCCCTCCGGCGAACTGGTCCTCATCACGGAAGTATTCAAAAACCCGGGGCAACTTTTTTTTCTTTTGCGTCATTTTTTTCTCCTCACTCCTCCAAAGGTATCCAGGTCACCTCTTGGTAAGATTTGCCCTGTGAGGCAGCGTAGACCTCATCTATCACCCTCTCTATGTGTGGTATGGAGATGTCCATATTGGCTAGCCCGTCAATGAAGCTCATCATGGGAACAAAGCCGATATCCGGGGAAAGAGCTCTTAACTCCATATATATAGGCCCGCAGTTCCAGCCGAAACAAACACTCCGGTCAATGACCCCTATGGCTTTTTTCCCTTTGAGTGCCTGAGTCAACCTCTCACGGGGAAAGGGACGAAACACCCTCAGCTTTATCAGGCCTACTTTCAATCCCTCTGCTCTTTTGGTGTCAATCACCATGCGCGCAGTCCCGGCAGCACTTCCGGAGGCAAGCACCACTATCTCGGCATCCTCTGTGCGATACTCCTCTATCTGACCGCCGTAGCTTCGCCCGAAAAATTCCCCGAATTCTTGGTCTATCTCGTCCAGCTTTCGCTTTGCTCGCTCTAGAGCTGCGCAGTGCTTGTAGCGAAGCTCCATGAACTCCACCAGGATGCCATGGGTGCCACAGCCCAGGGGTCTCTCTGGGACCAGCTTAGTCCGCTCCGGCTGTAGCTTCAGCGGTGCCAGGAATTGGTCCACATCTTCCCTGGCAGGGATTTCTACCGCCTCGGCCAGGTAGGAAAGGTAAAAACCGTCGTAGTTTACCATCACCGGGAGTTGGATTTCGATATCCTCTGCCAGACGAAAGGCCATTATCACCGAGTCGAGGATTTCCTGGCAGTTTTCCACCACTATCAGGACCCACCCTGAGTCTCTGGTGCTGACCATGTCCTGCTGGCCGCAGGAGACAGCCAAGATACCCGGCGTCTCCCGGTTGGCATTAGCCATCACCACTGGGGCTCTAAAACCAGCGGCTTGAAGCATAGCGTCATACATAAACATTAGACCCCAGGAGGAAGTGGCAGTGAAAGCCCGCCCACCAGCCAGTGTGGCAGCAGCGGTGATGTTCATAGATGAACTTTCCCCCTCGACCTCCACCATCTCAGCGTCCAGAATCCCGTCGGCATGGAATCTGGAAAGCTGCTCCCCTACTTCAGTCTGGGGAGTTACTGGGTATGAAGCTACTACATCCGGCCGGCAAAGCATAGCCCCGTAGGCTGCTGCAGCATTGCCGGTTATCACCTTTATCTCACCTTTTCGCACCTTCATCAGCAAATTCTCCTTCTGGCACCATAGCGATAGCCCCTCGCGAGCATTCTTTGGCGCAAATTCCACAGCCTTTGCAGAAGTCAAGATTGGGCGCAAAGTAGTCCTCTAGGTTGAGCATGCACTGGGGGGGACAATAGAGAGCGCAAAGCCCGCAGTAATTGCACTTCTCCTTGTCCACCACCGGCCTTTTAGTTCGCCAGCTCCCGGTATCCAAACAGAGGAGCAGTTCATCGGCGTCAGACCAGCCGGCCTCATACTTAGAGCTGAATTTCTTCCTTATCACCATCGGAGCACCTTCACCTCGCGGAATCCTCTTTCGGTGCTGCGAATGTTCCTTTGAAGGAGGTCGCCGCTGAAATACTCTTCCAGGCTGGATAGGATGGATTTCAAACCCACCCAGCCAGTGGTTGCGGCAAGAGCGCCCAGAAGGCAGGTGTTGGGAACATCCCTCCCCACTTCCTCAACTGCAATCTGGGTGGCATTCACCACCCCGGCTAACTTGAGGTTCTCGCTAGGCTGATTTTTCAACGGTCGGGGGCTGTTTAGGAGCAATATTCCTTCCGGTTTCAGCCCGGAAAACAGTGTGGGCAGATTCATTAGGCCGGGGTCTATTACCACCAGGCAATCGGGGTTATAGATTTGAGTTTTTTCCTGAATAGGTTTATCGTCAAGGCGGGTGAAAGCTACAACCGGTGCTCCACGTCTTTCGAAACCATACATGGGAAAGCTGGCTACGCACTTACCCTCGGCTACGAAAGCAATAGCCAGCATCCGCGCCGCCAGAACTGCACCCTGTCCCCCCCGACCGTGAAACCTTATCTCTTTCACAACTATTAAACTCCAGCGTTATTTAGTAGGAATAAACGTGTGATGGAACTATAGGGTGGTAGTAACCACATCTTAATATCAGGTAGCGCATGGCGAGGTCACCAAGCAATCCACAAAGAATGGCGACATATAGCAGAGCCACTGGAGTTGCTGCTAAACCTGCTGAGAAACTAAGGATTACCACCCCTAGTGGTAGGGCTATCCCCAGTGCTACCACCGCTATCCATAACAATGGTGCCCATCTACCCCATGCTATTTCCCTTACTGAAACCCCTCCAGCCAATGACCCATACCTCACGCTTATTAAATACACCGCAAGTAGGATAATAAATCCCAGCAGCAAAATGCGTATCCATTCCTCAACAGCAATACCTAGCCCGGTAGCGCCAGTAGCTAGGGCTGAAGCCAACATTAGTTCAGCCCCGCCCCAAATCCCACAGACAACATATAGTATGGGTAATAGCGCTGTGTTCCAGAGAGGGATGCCATTGACATAATTCATGGCAAAGCCACCGTATATTATCACCAGAAAGGCAAATATATCGGCTATTATCAGTAACGGGGTAGCTGGGGTTGCCCAGAGGAGTAAGCCCATGTGCACTACTCCCAGGACCAGGAAGAACGCCACAAAGTATAGTCCTCTGGATATCCATGAAGTTTTCCACCCCGATGAAATAAAGATTCGCCAGAATCTGAGGGGGTGTCCTAGGTAGAGTAGGTGGGTTCCACCACCTAAAACAGCGCAGATGAGCCAGCCTATAAATAGCCCCCACAGATTATTGAAGAATGAGGAGACGAAAAACATCCCCGCCCCCAATTCGATAAAGAAAAAGGCGAGCCATAATAGAATGCCCCGCCTCTCTATCCATTCCCTTTGTGGGGTATACTTTACCATAAATTCATACGGTCTGGTTTGAATCATAGCCTCAGGCCTCCTCGGTCAATTACTTATTCAGTCAATATAATAGGTTGATGGCTCTGTGCCATATTCCGCATGAAACCGTTTCCC
>DAOWJM010000070.1 GCA_030640325.1 Dehalococcoidia bacterium
CCTCCAGCCGGCTGGACAACTCAAAGGCAGCCTTAATCTGAGCCGCCTTGGCTAAACCAATCCCCTTCACCTGTGATAGCTCTTCCACTGAGGCATCGGAGATACCTTTGAGATTGCCAAATTGAGATAGCAGCCTCTGGGCGGTCACCATCACCGATTCACCGGCAACACCACGACCCAGAATCACCGCCAGAATCTCCTGAGCCGATAGGGCTTCCACCCCCAATTTTTGCAGCCTCTCCCTGGGTCGCTCAGAAAGAGGTAAATCATGAATAGTGAATGACTTCTTCACCATCCCCTCGCTTTCAATAGCCCGCACCCGCCAGTGCTGGCTGCATCCACACCTCTGCAGCCGATTGGTATTGCTGAGTGACATATTCCCGCCATAAGCTATCCAGACCATCCATATCAAAGCCATAAACCCCTTCCAGGGCTGCATCGTAGCCGCTACCCTCCCTAAAGGTATTCAGTAGCTCAAGCATCTTACCCTGCCCGTAGTTGGCAATAAGGAATTCAACCAGACTATAGCTTTGAGCATAGCAAAGATAAGCCTCCTCGGCATAAGCGGAGAAGGGACTTGACAGGCTCTGCACTGAGATAAGGCTATCCTCAGCTATCGCCCTGCTGAGATAAGCGGTGAATGCTGAACCAAGCTCCCCCTCAGTATGCATGGCTAGACCTTCATCCAGCCAGTTAGGCAGGCTATTATAGGGATTAAGGGTCATCTGATGAATAACCAGGTGTGTCAGCTCATGAGCAATTGCCCTCTTGCCCCAGCCGATATTACCGGGAGCTATGCCAATAGCCATAATGCCATATCTGGTAAAGGCAACCCCTCCTGTCCACTCCTGAGGATAAATCATAGCCCCCTTTAAATCATTGACATCAGCGTAGATATAGAGCTTGACAGGTTTCTCCAAATGAGCGCCAGTATCCTCAGCCAACCTCCCCAGCGCTTGCTGAGCCGCTGTCATTAGCTCCCGGGCAAAGGAATCATCCCCTTGATACCAATAAATGGTTACCTCCCCCTCGGTTAAACTGCGCCACGGATAGCGAATATCATCAAACTGGACTTGAGCTGGAGCAGTTTCCACCTTGTTGCCGCTGGCATCTTCTACTTTCCACCAGTATTCCACACTGGAGCCGGGCGGTAGCCCACCAATTCTCACCATTTCCAAACTCCAGCCGACATCAACCGTGGTACTGGACATAAATTCAATATAGACCTCACTGATAACTTCAGCAAAGCTTGCCCGGTCAACGGCATAGCAGAGGCGAATATCAGTGATACTGACATTGCTGTGGGCTGACAGATTGAAGTTGAGCCGGGAAGGAAACTCTGCCTCAGCCGAGCTATCCAGTATGGTTAACTCACTCTGGGCTTGAACCAGACCAGGGCTCAATATAGCCAAGAATAAACAAATAATTAAGGCTAATAGGACGGCTTTCTTTATCACCTTTCTTCACCCAAATTAGACCTGAGGTAGGCGGTTATAAAACCGTTCAATTCCCCATCCAGTACCCCATCTGTATCGCTGGTTTGGTAATCAGTTCTGTGGTCCTTTACCATCTTATAGGGATGGAGGACATAACTCCTAATCTGGTTACCCCAGCCGGCGGCAATGCGCTTCCCCTTAAGCCTGGCTCTCTCCTCAGCTCTCTTGGCCAACTCCAAGTCCAAAAGGCGAGAGCGAAGTATCTTCAAGGCGATTTCTTTGTTTTGGTGCTGAGAGCGCTCGCTCTGGCAAGAAACCGCCAGTCCCGTGGGTAGATGGGTCAACCTGACAGCGCTACTCGTCTTCTGCATATGCTGTCCTCCCGGTCCGCTAGAACGAAACACATCAACTTTCAAATCGTCAGGTTCTATCTTCACATCAACATCCGCTTCGGCTTCAGGCAAAACCTCCACCAGGGCAAAGGAGGTATGCCGAGCATGGTCAGCATCAAAGGGAGAAAGGCGAACCAGCCGATGGACACCGTGCTCTGATTTCAGGTAGCCACAGGCATAATCGCCGTTGACCCCGATGACCACGCTCCTTATCCCTGCCTCCTCGCCTGGGGAAATATCTAATACCTCAGCCCCATAACCGCGACGCTCAGCCCAGCGAAGGTACATCCTCATTAGCATCTGCGCCCAATCCTGAGATTCTGTGCCGCCAGCCCCGGCATGAATAGACAGAATGGCATTCCTGACATCATACTCACCGCTAAAAGCCACCTCCAATTCCAGCTTATCAAGGCGAGAGGTCAACTTCTCCACCTCGGACTGAATCTCTGCTTCCAGAGAGCTATCCCCCAAAGAGATTAGCTCAGCAATGTCAGCCGCTCTTTTCTCCAGTTCCCGCCACCTGTTTACCACCTTCTTCTGCTCAGACAAGAGGCGCATAACATTCTGTGCCTTAATCTGGTCTGACCAAAAGTCAGGCTGAGCTGACTGCTTCTCTAACCGGGCAATCTCCTCTTCCCTAGCGGCAATGTCAAAGATGCACCATTGCCATAGAGATTCTAGCCTGTAAATCCTTTAACTTATCCATTAACTCCTGCATCTATCCAAAAAGCCTCCCTTGATAGTCTACCGCAGGCGCTACAATATCCCTTTCAGGCTTTAGATTCCCACCCGCCGCCAAATGGGCAAGCCGAGTAGGCTCAGGTAAACGATAACCGCGGCAGCATTCCAGCACCCAGTAGATGGCAGCCTGAAGATCAACCTTATGACCAATGGAAACATAGATAGGCTTTGTCCCCAGCCTGGTTCGCAGGGCGGCACCTATAGTCTCATCTCTATCCACTACCTCAGCGTAGCTACCCGGCTCCTCACCGGGCACCTGGTGGCTGCCACAGAGTAGTGATTTAGCACAACCAATCGTCGGCGTATCCAAGAAAAGCCCTAAGTGAGAGGCAAGCCCCATGCGCCTGGGGTGAGCAATCCCCTGCCCATCAACCAGGATAAGGTCGGGGGTAAGGGCGAGTCTCTCACAAGCAGCCAGGGTTAACGGTGCCTCTCTAAAGGATAAAAGGCCGGGAACATAGGGAAAATCAAGCTTCCCAGTTACTATTTTGGTTTCCACTAATCTAAGCTCGGGATAGTTTAAGACCACCACCGCCCCGGTAGCCGTCCCTTGTGTTCTGTTTACCGATATATCCACACCAGCAATAAACCGTGGGGTAGCCACCTCATTACCTCGGGAAACCTGTGATGCCAGCCTAAGCTGTATATCTAAAGCTTGAGCAGTGCTAACCCGCCAGCTGTGTAAGTCTTTTATCTTCATAACCTGATTATAACGACTGGACAGCACTATGACAACTATATTCCAAACCCCAAAATGAGCTAGTTCAGATAGATTGGTGACACAGATTATCATGTTTCGTTTCTCCGTGGCATTGACCCCATCCCCCTGCCCCCCTTCCCCTGGAGGGGAAGGGGGGATACCGAAGGAGAGCCCAAGAGAGGCTTCGCATCTCTTATATAACCAATTTCCCCCTCCCTTTGTAAGGGAGGGGGACAAAGCGGGTCCCCAGGAAAATCGAAGATTTTTCTGGGTGCTTAAGGGGGGGTTGCTAAGTAAATGTCTAAGGGGGTGAGGTGCCGAAAGTTGAGGTGTCACTAAGGTAGTGAACGAGTACACCCCATTGACAGCGAGGCGATTATGGCGCATAATAACCTATAAAGAAGGTCGGATAAGATTGGTAAAGATTAGATTACGCCGTGTAGGAGCTAAAAAAAGTCCGAGTTATCGACTGGTGGTAGCCGATGTTCGAGCCCCCCGCGATGGGGCATTTATTGCCGTTATTGGTCACTATAATCCCCTGACCGACCCAGAAACAGTAGTTATAGATGAAGAAAAAGCACGCCACTGGCTAAGCCAGGGAGCCCGACCCACAGATACCGCCGCCAGGCTGCTAGCTAAAGCTGGCATTATCGAAGAGCCCGAAGCAAGGAGGGAGAAAATCAAAGCCGACATTACCGCAAAACCCAAAGCAAGTAAGAAGAAACCTAAGGCTGGTGCCACCGAAAAACCCAAAACAAGCAAGGATGAACCTGAAGCCAGCATTACAGAAGAACCTGAAACAATCAAGGAGAAAACATGAACGAACAAGAAAGCCCGAACGAACAAGAAAGCCCGAAAGAAGTAAAGGGTATGAAAGAGCTAATAGAATATATCGCCAAATCAATTGTCAATGAACCTGATGACGTGGTAGTCACCGAGGAGACCGATGAGCAGGGCACAATATTCAAGCTGCAGGTCGCCGATGAGGATAAGGGGAGGGTTATTGGCAAGCAAGGTCGTGTAGCTCAAGCCATGCGCACCTTGCTCAGAGTGAAAGCGGCTAAAGCAGGCACCAGGGCTTCTCTCGAGATTCTCTAACCATAACTCAATAACCAGGAATGAAATCACCTGGGCTGGAATTTATCACTATTGGTCAAGTTGTAGCCCCATGGGGTACTAAGGGCAAACTAAAGGTAGCGGTAGCTACCGATTTCCCCCAACGCTTTGCCCCCCATTCCCAGATTTATGTTAACCGACAACCCATGACCATTGCTGGCACCGAGTGGCATAAGGGGAAGGCAATAATCAAGCTGGACACCATTGATAGTATTGAACAGGCTGAAAAACTCCGGGGGCAAGCAGTAGAAATACACCATAGCCAACTTCAGCCTCTCCCTGAAGGGCAATACTACCACTTTCAACTCATCGGGCTGGAGGTATGGACAACCCAAGGGGAACTACTGGGAAAGGTCACCCAAATCCTAACTGCAGAGAGTAATGACAACTATGTAGTCCGCGGAGGCGAAGGGGAGATTCTTATTCCCGCCATTGAGGATGTAGTAAAGTCCGTTGACCTTGATAAAGGGCGGATAACTATTGAAGCTATTGATGGATTGCTAAGCTTAAATCGTTAGCCAGGTTGGACTCCGGGTCTTCTTTTCCTCCTCCTCTCCACCACCTTGAGGCGAGCAAGAGAGCGGCGCAGTGCTGCCTCCGCCAGAGTCTCATCTACCTCAGGGGGATGGGTTCTAAGCAGCTCCTCAGCCCGGCGCTTTGCCTCCTCAGCTCGAGCCACGTCAATCTCCTCCACCCTCTCAGCAGCATCAGCCAGAACTATAATCCTGTCAGGACGCACCTCAAGGAAGCCCCCGGAAATGGCTAAGTAGAACTCCTCCCCACCCCTCCTTACCCGCAGCTCACCAGGCAACAACATAGTCATCAGAGGGGCATGATGGGGCAGGATTCCCAGTTGACCTTCAACCCCGGGAGCAACAACCACATCCACATCATCTGAGAAAACTACTCGCTCCGCAGTAACAATATCAAGCCTTGTGGTAGCCATCAACCCTAAACCTGTGCCTGTAAGCTCTTCGCCGCCTCCGCAGCCTCATCTATATCACCTACCATATAAAAGGCTTGCTCTGGTAGGTCATCATGCTTACCTTCCAGAATTTCCTTAAAGCCGCGCACTGTCTCCTCCACCGGCACATACTTCCCCTTCCTCCCAGTAAAAACCTCGGTGACAAACATTGGCTGAGACAAAAATTTCTGTATCCGCCGAGCACGAGCCACAGTAAGCTTGTCCTCCTCGCTGAGTTCCTCAATACCAAGTATAGCGATTATATCCTGGAGGTCTTTATAGCGCTGCAATACCCTCTGCACCCCACGAGCTACACTATAGTGCTCTTCACCAACAACACTGGGGTCAAGGATGCGAGAGGTTGAGGTCAGGGGGTCAACTGCGGGATACAAGCCTTGCTCAGCAATAGACCTCTCCAAGGCAACAACGCCATCAAGATGACCAAAGGTAGTAGCTACTCCAGGGTCAGTATAGTCGTCAGCCGGGACATAGATAGCCTGGAAGGAGGTAATTGAACCCTTCTTAGTGGAGGTAATCCTCTCCTCTAGCTCACCAATCTCGGTAGCCAGAGTAGGCTGATAGCCCACCGCTGAGGGCATACGACCCAACAGGGCTGATACCTCCATACCAGCCAGAGTATAGCGGTAAATATTATCAATAAAGAGCAAGACATCCTGCCCCTCAACATCACGGAAGTATTCCGCCATAGTTAGTCCAGTCAGTCCCACACGAAGGCGAACCCCAGGGGGTTCGTTCATCTGCCCAAAGACCATCACTGTCTTACTAATCACACCAGAAGCCTTCATTTCATTCCATAGGTCATTGCCCTCGCGAGACCTTTCACCAATACCGGAGAAAACAGAAAAACCCCCGTGCTCGGTGGCAATATTGCGGATAAGCTCCATAATGATAACCGTCTTGCCTACCCCGGCACCGCCATAGGCACCTACCTTGCCTCCCTTGGTAAACGGGGTAATCAGGTCAATCACCTTAAGACCTGTCTCCAGCATCTGGGTGGTTGTTTCCTGCTCTTCCAAGGAAGGCGGAGGGCGATGAATCGGCCAGTGCTCTTCGGCTTCAACAGAACCAAGCTCATCTAAGGGCTCTCCCATAACATTAAACAGGCGTCCCAGGGTGGCTTTCCCCACCGGCACAGTAAGAGCTGCCCCGGTATCTACAGCCTCCACCCCCCGCTTCAGCCCATCGGTGGGCGATAATGCCAGGCACCTGACCCAATTATTCCCCACATGTTCCTGAGCCTCAAGCACAATCTTGCCACTATCTGTAGTAACCTCTATGGCATTGTAAAGGGCAGGGAGTTCATCAGGGGGAAACTCTATATCAACTACCGTCCCTATTACCTGAGCTACTTTCCCCTTTGCCATAATAGCCTCTCCCTATCTAGGCTTCCTAGTTGGCATAAAACCTAACACCTTGCGATACCTGTAATAAGGCACACCGGCTATCATCTTCGATTCAACCGCTCCCCCATATTCTAGGGAAAGGAGAATCCTCTCCACTTCTTCTGTTGACAAATTCCTGTCCATTGATGCCAACACTTTTACTAGCTCCTCTGGGTTATAAGCGACACGGGCATTAGAACGGAAAAACTCTAGGAGCAAAACGCCTGTCTCACGGCTACCCTTCTCGAATTCAACCTTGTTAATAGGCATTGGTTAAAACCTCCTTCAGTTAAGCTAGAGCCGCAGCTCCGCCGGTAATGTCCAGGAGTTCTTTAGTTATTGACTCCTGGCGTGCTTTATTATACATCAGGGTTAACTCTTCAATAAGCTCGTTAGCATTATCAGTGGCATTCCGCATCGCCACCATTCTAGCTGACTGCTCACTGGCAATGGATTCCAGAATGGCATGATATACCTGCATTTCCACAAATCTTGGTAAAAGCTCGCCCAGCACCGCTGCAGGACCGGGTTCATATATATAGTCCACGTTCTGCGCCCTGGGTATAGCTGCCGGTTCCACCGGTAGTATCTGCTGCATAATCGGTCTCTGGACCATGGTGGAAATAAACTGAGCATAAACTAAGTAGACCAAGTCTATAATCCCATTGGTGTAGTCATCGATAATGATACGGGATATAGGCAGCGTGTCCAGCAAGCTAGGTCGGTCGCCAAGCCGGGTAAACTCAGCACGAATATCACGACCATACCGTCTCATAAAATCCAGCCCTTTGCGACCGACAGCGATAAGGGTAACGGGTATACTCTGCTCCAGGATAAGGCTTGCCGTCCTGCGGTTGATATTAGCATTAAGCCCGCCACATAAACCGCGGTCAGGGGTGATATGCACTATGGCGATTTTAATCACCGGTCGGCGCTGCAACAACGGATGCAATGCTTCAACTTCTCTGGGCAAAGCAGCCAGGTCTGCCAGCACCTGGCTAATCTTCTCAGAATAGGGTCGCCCAGCCAAGCCGCGCTCCTGCGCCCGCCTCATCTTTAAGGTGGCAATCATCTCCATAGCCCTGGTAATCTTGGCTGTAGATTGAATGCCCCTTATTCTACGACGAATTAAGCGAATATCAGCCAATCTTTGACCTCACCCCCTTAATTTTTAGAACCCCATCCCCTGTATCCCCTTCCCCTTGACAAGGGGAAGGGGAAGGTTTTTCTTAAGAGGGACTTCGTCCCTCTTAAACTCCCTATAATGTATTTGGGGCTTCGCCCCTTCAATCCTCCCCTATCATTATGTCAACTAGTAAGTCATGCCCTGCTTGAACTCAGGGATAGCCGTCTTTAATGCCTCCTCAGTCTTTGGGCTAATCTCTTTTTCCTTAGCAATCTTTTTGCCTATCTCAGGGTGATTTGCCTCCATAAACCTATGGAAGTTAGCCTCAGCAGCGGTGATTTTATCTACAGGTACATCATCAAGATAACCGCTAATAGCGGCATACAGAATCATAACCTGCTTCTCCACCGACATAGGGACATATTGAGCTTGCTTTAAGATTTCAGTGATTCGCTGACCACGCTCAAGTTGGGCTCTGGTTGACTTATCCAGCTCGGTAGTGCCAAATTGAGCAAAGGCAGCCAGCTCCCGGTATTGAGCCAGCTCCAGTCTAAGTCTACCTGCCACCTGCTTCATCGCCTTAGTCTGTGCCGCACTGCCAACCCGAGATACTGATAAACCTACATTCAACGCTGGTCTGATACCAGCATTAAATAGGTCTGTTTCCAGATAAATCTGACCATCAGTAATAGAGATAACATTGGTGGGAATATAAGCAGCTACATCACCAGCCTGCGTTTCGATAATAGGCAGAGCGGTGAGAGAGCCTCCACCATATTCAGGGGCATATTTAGCTGCCCTCTCAAGCAAGCGGCTGTGCAGATAGAAAACATCACCGGGGTAAGCCTCCCGCCCAGGGGGGCGGCGCAACAAGAGTGAAAGCTGCCGATAAGCCCACCCATGCTTGGAAAGGTCATCATAGATAACCAAAGCATCCCTTCCCTGCTCCATGAACTCCTCGCCCATAGCGCAGCCAGCATAAGGGGCGAGATATTGCATAGCCACCGAATCAGAGGCATTAGCCGCAACCACAATGGTATGCTCCATAGCACCGTGAGCCTCTAGGGTAGCTACTACTCGTGCCACCTTGGATGTTTTCTGACCAATGGCGACATAGATGCAAATTAAGTCGCCACCCTTTTGATTGATAATGGTATCAAGGGTAATAGCTGTCTTCCCTGTTGAGCGGTCGCCGATAATAAGCTCTCTTTGCCCCCGACCCAAAGGAATCATACTATCTATAGCCTTAATACCGGTTTGCACCGGGGTATCCACCGACTTACGCAGGGTAACATTGGGGGCAACCCGCTCCATAGGTCGGGTCTTATCGGTCTTTACTGCACCCTTGCC
>DAOWJM010000120.1 GCA_030640325.1 Dehalococcoidia bacterium
ACAGCTTTACATTTCCTGTCTCAGGAAGCCCTGAGGGAATAATCTTAAAAGTCACCGCCTTTATGAGGGTTAAAAATATAGGTATACATCCTGATTGGAACGCTGGCAAACTCTTTGTTCGTATAAGTGGCACGGATTACTCTGGTAGCTGGGAACCATTTCCTGCTTCCTATACAAACAAATCATACGAATGGACAACTAATCCCGCCACGGGTAATCCCTGGACTTGGGATGAGATAGATGCCTTAGAGGTCGGTATTCATAAGGGAACTATTACAGATGAAATAAGGATTACCCAAGTCTATGTTGAGGTTGATTATACGACAGTAACCGAGAAGTCCTCATCTGACACTGGCTCAGGGATAGATGCTAAGGCTTCAGGTAATCCGTTAGCCACTTACAGTAGAAGCGAAACTGGTAGTGGGGTAGAGGCAAAAGCATCTGGCAACCCTCTAGCTACCTTGAGTGGGGCTGAGACTGGTTCAGGTGTTGATGCCCTTTATTCACTGGAAACGCCGGAAGCTAAGGCATCATCTGATGCCGGCTCTGGTGTAGAGGGCACACCAGTGCAGAGCGCGGTCTTGGCTGGTAGTGAAACCGGCTCCGGTATTGAAGCCCTTATTGCCCGGCTGTTAGTCGCCGTTGACACCGGCTATGGTGTTGAAGCAGGTGATGTTGAAGTAGAGGATCTGCTCAAGGACCTGTTTGCCAGTGAACTGGGGCAGGGCTCCGATTCTCTTACAGCCAAGATAGAAACGCCCACCAAGGGGGGAGGTATGAAATTATGGAACTAAACACTATGAGAACTATTGTCAGGCGTGACCTGAAGGATGAGGACGTGGGGAACTACCGCTGGAGCGATGATGAGCTGGACAGGCACATCGCCCATGCGGTAAAGGAGTTTTCTGAGGCAGTTCCCCTGCCGGCAAAGGCTACTCTACCTACCACCCCAAGCTCCAGGGTGATTGATATATCCTCCCTGACTGATAGGGTTATGGTGGAGGCGGTGGAGTATCCGATGGATAAGTTCCCGCCCTGCTACCAGAGGTTCGCTCTATGGGGGCATGCCCTAACCCTGTTTAGCGATGAAGTCCCCAACGGCTCTAACTGCAATGTCTATTATGGCATGCTACATACCCTTGATGCTGAGGGGTCTACTATCCCCACCAAGCACGAGGACCTGGTCGCTATCGGCGCCGAGGGCTATGCTGCTGTGGAGTGGGCTAACTATGCCATTAATAGGGTTAGCGTCGGCGGCACCGGAACCCCAAGGGAGTTCCTCAACTGGGGCAATGAGAGGCTAAAACAATTTAGGAGCGAGCTGAAGAGGCTGGGGAGAAAGAATCGAGTCAGAATTCGCCAGCTCTACAGACAGTAAAGGAGGCTATTATGACAGTTAGAGAGGCACTATCTAAGACCAAAGAGGGCTTGCCTAAGGAGGCGTTTGCCATCGTCGGCGACCCAGATGACCCTGATACCTGGAAGCTGCCCCATCATAAGAAAAGCATCTTTAGAGCCCTGAAGGGGAAGCTTGATATTGAAAAGACGGTTGACTGGGAGCGGATGCCAGCAGCGGTGGCTGCTCTCTCCCCCGGTGGTTATCGGGGGCAGAGGGTTGATGCCAGCCCGGAGGAGATACTCCAGGCAGCCAAGCACCTGGCAAGCCACTACCGCAAGGCAGATAAGCCATTGCCTGATACCCTGGCAGCATTGGTGTAAACGAAAATGAAAGAGTGGATAGAGTTTATAAAAGCTACCATCAGACCCTTTATCATCGTTTGGGGGTTCTTAGTCTATGGTGTCTGCATTATGTCTGGCGTAGAAGTGCCTGCACTTCTAGTCGGATTGGTCTCTGCGGTCATCATAGAATACTTTGGCGAAAGAGCCATCAAAAGGTTCAAGGAAAAATGATACGCCGACTGTATAAGTGGCTTTGGACCAGGATAGGAGGCAGACCCTGGACTTATATTACTCGGGATAGTTATAGGAAACACCCCCTGTTGTGGTTCCTCTTGTTTGGAGTTATTGGCGTTTTGCTCGGTCACTTATTCTTGTGAGGTTCGGAGAGGCTCGATGAGACAACTTAGCTCAACATTGCTTGCCGCCCAGAAGGAGGCTTCCCATATTCCCTATGCCAAGGTGGAAGCCTCAAATAAGCATGCCGGGGCGGTCAACCTGCGGTGGGCAAGGCTCTATGCCGGCTCAGAAGACGATTACTTTCACGCCGTGACCATGCCCGGGGATGGCTGCCTAATCAGGGTCAGGGTAACACCTACAGCCGATTCCAGAAAGCTTTATCGCCAGAGGGTGGCTGACCCCAGCCCGGAGTCCGATTTCAGCCAGTGGGTTTACACCAACCAGTATGATGTTGTTACTGTGGCTTGCTGCTCTCTGGGGGCTGAAGTCTCCATCTTCTGGATTAACAGCGACCGGAAGCTCTACCAGCTAAAGAGCACCGACTACGGGGTCGGCTGGGGAAGCCCTGAGCTCCTGGGCTATGTCCCAACCACAGCCATTAATGGCATAGCTGCCTATTATAAGCCAAATGGCGATATCGCCCTTTTCTTCGCTGACCAGGCGACCCTCTATGTGATGAAGTGCATAAATGGTAGCTGGGGTGATAAGGTTGCCTGGGATAAGTCAACCGGCGACCTGTCAGGCGTAGCCACAGTTTATGATGGCGACTGGAACCTGTTTATTACCGGGAAGGATTCTGATGGCGATTTTAAGCTGTGGTCATTGGTTTACGGCGACGGCGGGGAGGTAGCTGCCGGCACCTGGTCAGAGCTGAGGGAGTTTGCCTCAGCTCCATCAGATGGCAACTTTGAATACCGCGCAGCATTCATGGATAAACCCGATGTCGAGCGCTGCTTCCTTGTTGAGAGGTTCACCGGAAGCAAGTCTTACGACCGCCCCTTCTGGTCACACTCAGTCCCGGAGACCAAGTTTATTGATAATCTGTGGCATGAGCCGGTGCCTTTCAATCTTTCCAGCGAGTATGGCATGGCTATCGCCCACCATGGCGAATATTGCTGGCTATC
>DAOWJM010000104.1 GCA_030640325.1 Dehalococcoidia bacterium
AGACCAGCAGGTTGCCACACTCAGGGCACTGCCCAGCAAGATTCTTGGCTAAGCCGTAGTCCTCCAGCTTGGGCTCTTTATCGCCACCTATGTGTTTTTCCAGAACGCTGGCAATGGCATCGGCGCAGGAGAGTATGGACTTGCCTTCCTCCCAGGCGATGGATGGGCAGCGAATGCCGCGTAGCTGCCTCACCACCGAGGCAACATCCACCCCAGACCTTAATGCCAGGGAGATAAGCCGGCAGGTGGCTTCAAGTTGGGCTGAGGCACAGCCTCCAGCCTTGCCCAGGCTGGAGAAGACCTCGCATATCCCTTGGTCATCGGAGTTCACCGTTACATAGATATAGCCGCAGCCAGTGGTTACCCTTTCGGTTATTCCAGAGGTTATCTTTGACCTCCTCCTGGGGGTAAGCACGGCACCTTCAACCTTCTCTTCCCCGCCAGTGGTCAATACCTGGGCTTCACGGCTCCTATCCCGGTAGATAGTTATTCCCTTCAGTCCCTGTTCATAAGCCGTCATATAAACCTTGGCTATGTCTTCTCTGGTAGCCTCCTGGGGGAAGTTGACTGTTTTGGAAACAGCGTTGTGGGTGGACTTCTGAAAGGCTGCCTGCATCCTGACATGCCATTCCGGGATTATTTCGTGGGCGGTAACAAATAACCGCTTAATTCTATCCGGGACTCCATCTATATCGTGGAGTCTACCCCCAGCGGCTAGCTGCTTCATGAGCTCATCAGAGTAGAAGCCCTGGCTCCTGGCTACTTCCTCAAAATAGGGGTTTACCTCAACTAGCTGGGCGCCATCAAGGATATTCCTTATATAGCTCAGGGCAAAAAGGGGCTCAATGCCACTGGAGCAACCAGCAATTATGCTCAGGGTGCCGGTGGGAGCGATGGTGGTGCAGGATGCATTTCTCACCCTTAGACCACCAGGCACATCATAGATACTACCACCGAAGGCGGGAAAGATGCCGCGCTCATCGGCTAACTCCACTGAGGTTTTATACGCCTGTTCATTTATAAAATGCATGATATCGGAGGCAATCTGTAGCGCCTCCTCAGAGTCATAGGGGATGCCCAGCTCGATTAACATGTCGGCAAACCCCATCACCCCAAGCCCTATCTTCCTGGATTTCTTGGTCATCTCCTCTATCTGAGGTAGGGGGAATTTATTGACATCAATGACATTATCTAAAAACCTCGCCGCAATTCTCACTGTCTCAGCCAGCTTGGGGTAATCAATCTCAACAGTTCCATTGGTGGTTCGCAGCATCCTGGCTAGATTTATAGAACCCAGATTACATGACTCATAAGGGAGGAGGGGCTGCTCACCACAAGGGTTGGTAGATTCAATCTTGCCTAATTGTGGGGTGGGGTTATCCTTATTTATCTGGTCGAGGAAGACAATGCCAGGGTCGCCCGTCTTCCACGCCAGAGCCACTATCTTATCGAACACCTCCCTGGCATTGCGCTTAGCCTCCACCTCTTTGGTGCGAGGATTTACCAAATTGTAGTCAGTGCCAGCCTTGACTGCTTCCATAAACTCAGTGGTTGCGGCTACCGAAATATTGAAGTTGGTAAGGGCAGCAGGGTCATCCTTAGCCGTTATGAAGTTCATAATATCGGGGTGGTCAACATCGAGGATAGCCATGTTTGCCCCACGGCGCATCCCCCCCTGCTTAATGACATCGGTAGCAATATCAAAAGCTCGCATAAAGGAAACCGGACCGCTGGCTACCCCACCGGTAGAGCCAACTCTATCTTTCTCCGGCCTCAGTCTGGAGAAGGAGAATCCGGTCCCACCACCGCTCTTGTGGATGAGAGCGGTATTTTTTACTGCATCAAATATAGACTCCATCGAGTCCTCAACAGGAAGGACAAAGCAGGCTGATAGCTGACCTAACTCCCGCCCAGCATTCATCAGGGTGGGCGAGTTAGGCAGGAACTCCAGATTAGCCATCAGCCGGTAGAATTCCTCTTCTCTTGCCTTCACATCTGCCTTGGGGTCATAAATAAGCTCGGCAGAGGCAATAGTTTGTGCCACACGACGAAACATCTCCTCTGGGGTTTCAATGACTTGCCCTTGTTTATCCTTCTTCAGATACCTTCTTTCTAAAACACGAGCCGCATTTTCAGTGAGATTGATGCCAGGCTTAGGCTGAACCTTGGGCTTGACTACAGTGGTTGATTCCATCTGGGGCTGGACCTCCTCTCGCTCGGCTGGCTTTTCAGCCATCAAGATTTCTTTAACCATAGCTTGAATTTCAGCATCGCTGGGCAGGCGCCTCTGGCGACGGTGAGACTTGGGCACAAGGTGTTCCATTCCGGGTAAGGTTTGGGGCTGCTCCAGCCGTTCAATTACCTGAGCGGTGAGTTGCTCTATCTTGTTTCTATCACGTATACCAATTGACTCAGCATCGGCAACAACAACCCTGAGAATTTCAGTGCGATTGACCAGTGGTTTGTTCGCTGATTGATTAGCTAGGTTCATGTCTGACTCCCTGTCTTAACTTAGCTCTACCCCTCTTCTGGCTTGCCCGGCGACCCTTAATTGCTCCAGCTAATTCCTCAGTGGGCAGTAAGGGCAGTTGGCTGGAAGGGCGAGATGTTTCGGCTCCGGCACCGAGTAGGGTATCTACCTCTTGTTTTAGTGCAGTGATGTCAGCAAACTCCCGGTAGACGCTGGCGAAACGGATATAGGCAATGTGGTCCAGGCTTTTGAGCCGTTCCATTACCATGTCACCAATGATAACACTGGGTATCTCCGCCTTGCCCCAGTGGTAA
>DAOWJM010000009.1 GCA_030640325.1 Dehalococcoidia bacterium
ACCCTTGACCCGGCGGTCTCCGGTGAGATGACCTCCCATGAGTATATAATGCAGCTATTTGGTGGTTTGGTTCGCCTTGATGATAGCCTGGAGCCAGCACCTGATATTGCCCAGTCGTGGCAGGTCAGCCAGGATGGCAGGACTTATACCTTTTACCTGCGACAGGATGTTAGGTTTCATGATGGCAGGGAGGTTAAGGCTGGGGATTTCAAGTATTCCTGGGAGCGAGCCTGCGACCCTGAGACCGGGTCTCTGACGGCAGCTACCTATCTCGGTGATATTGTTGGGGTGAGGGAAGTATTATCCGGTGAAAGGGAAGACATCGGCGGCGTCAGGGTTATTGATGATTATACCCTTGAGGTAACTATAGACGCTCCTAAATCTTATTTCTTGTCCAAGCTGACCTATCCCACCGCCTTTGTGGTGGATAGAGCTGATGTGGAGTCGGGTGGGGAGTGGTGGCACAGTCCCAATGGCACCGGTCCGTTTAAGCTCAAGCAGTGGGATGAAAACCAACTACTTGTTCTGGAGAGGAATGAGCTTTATTACGGTGAGTCGGCCAAGGTCAATCTTGTCGTCTTTCAGTTATGGGGTGGTGTGCCTATGAATATGTATGAGACTGGCAGAATTGATGTTACCAGTATTGGTATTAGTTATATTGAAAAGGTTACTGATGAAGCTGGTCCCTTTTACCAGGATTTAAGGGTAGCGCCTGAGCTGAGCTTTTTCTACATCGGCTTTAATACCGCCGAGCCACCGTTTGACGATGTCAATATCCGCCGCGCTTTCTCTCAGGCGATTGATAAGGATAAGTTGGTTTCTTTGGTATTCAAGAGCATGATGCGACGGGCAGATGGCATCCTGCCGCCTGGCATGCCTGGCTATAATGAGGAACTCCTCGGGCTGGACTATGATATAGATGGAGCAAGGGAGTTGATTGCCAATTCCAGGTATGGTGACGTATCCCAATTGCCGCCTATCACCATTACCACTGCGGGCTGGGGAGGATTAATCTCGCAGGCGCTGGAGGCTATTGTTTATCAGTGGCGAAACAACCTGGGGGTGGAGGTAAAGGTAAGGCAGTTAGAACCGGAGAGATTCCTTTATCACCTCGGGGAGGAGAAGGACGAGATGTTCTATATTGGCTGGATTGCTGACTACCCCCACCCACAGGATTTTCTGGATGTTTTGTTTCATAGCGGTACTGATAATAACTATGGCGAGTATAGCAACCCTGAGGTAGATGCTCTGCTGGAGAGGGCAGGGGTGGAGCAAGATAATAACCTGAGCCTGGCACTATATCAGCAAGCTGAGCAACTCCTGGTTGAGGATGCCGCCTGCCTACCCTTGTGGTTTGGGCAAAACTATATTCTTGTTAAGTCCTACGTTGAGGGATATAACCTAAATCCTTTAGGTTTTGCTATTCTAGATGAAGTCTCGGTTGAGTCTCACTAGATATTGGGGTCGATTAGTTATGGATTTGGTGGAGCAGTTAGACCATATTTTTTATCCCAGAAGCATTGCTGTAGTCGGTGCTTCAGCTAATCCAGAGAAAGTGGGCTTCATGTGCGTGGGCAACCTGCTGGAAGCTGGGTTTGGGGGCAGGGTTTATCCGGTTAACCCTGGTCTGGCGCAGCTTTTTGGGTTAAAGGCATACCCCTCGGTTACCGCTATTCCCGGGGAGGTTGATTTAGCTATGGTTGTTATCCCCGCCGAGCTCACTATATCTACCATAGAGGAGTGTGTTGCCAAGGGAATAAAGGGGACTGTTCTGGTTAGCGGTGGTTTCAGGGAGGTGGGCACTGAGATTGGTTCCGATTTGCAGGCTCAGCTTAAGGATATAGCCAACAGGGGTGGGATGAAGATTATAGGACCGAATACCCTGGGGTTAATCAATCCTAGGGCTAAGCTTAACGCCTCATTCCAGTACACGCTTAGTTTGAGCCGGGCTGGCAATGTGGCGGTAGCGGCTCAAAGTGGCGGAACAACTATTTACCTGGTGCATGCCTTGACCAATCATAATGTGGGCATCAGTAAGGCTATCGGGCTGGGCAATAGGTGTAATCTTGATTTTGACGAGCTGGTGACCTATTTTGGTCAGGACAGAGAGACCGAGGTAATAGTTTTATATGTGGAAGGTTTGGAACAACCCCAGCGGCTTATCAAAGTTGCCAGGCAGGTGACCAAGCGAAAGCCCATCGTGGTGTATAAGGCAGGTAGGGGTGAGGAGATGGACAGGGCTACCTTATCCCACACTGGTGCCCTGGCCGGCAAATACGAGTTATACAAAACCGCTTTCAACCAGGCTGGTATGATTATGGTTGATGATATGACAGAATTGGTTGATGTGGCTAAGGCATTAGCCTTTCAGCCAGCGGCGATGGGCGACAGGGTGGCTATTTTCTCGGTTCAGGCTGGTCCGGGAATAATTATGGCTGACAAGTGTCAGCAATTGGGCTTGAGGCTGGCTCAATTTTCACCAGTAACAAGGCGAGGGCTCAGGCAACTGGCATCGCCACTTAATCCAGTGGATAACCCGGTTGACCTGGCTTGGAAATCAGATGAATTTGATGCTTGCCGTGAGATGTTGAAGGTTGTTTTAGAGGATGACGGCGTTGATGCTATAACTGTAGCCGCTGTCTTCTATGGCTCAAATATGGAGGTGATGAGGGCGGTGGTTGACGTAGCCAGAGACAGTAAAAAGCCGATAACAGTGTGTCTGGACTCGCCAGGAGGCTCAGCTTATGCCGAGATAAATGCGCTTGAGGGGAGCTGTATTCCAACCTTTCCACTTCCCGAGAGGGCAATAACCGGCTTAGCTGGTTTGATTAAATATGGGGAGATACTCAAGGGTGGTGGCGGAGGGGGTGGGATTCGAACCCACGGCTCCGGTATATCGGAGCAACGGTTTTCAAGACCGTCACCATAAACCACTCGGACACCCCTCCCAAGCTAGCTTAGTATAGAAAATTGGGCTGGTGGCGTCAAATCTATTAAAGGAGGGAAAGTATGTTATTGGAAGGGAAGGTTGCCTTTATTAGCGGCGCCTCGAGACCGCGGGGGAATGGAAGAGCTATTGCCCTTACTCTGGCTGAAAAGGGAGCCGGTGTAGCCGTCAGTGGCTGGAGTCACTTTGAGGGGGCAATGTCACTAGCTGAGGAGATAAGGGGGATGGGACGAAAGGCTATTGCAGTCAAGATGGATGTCAGCGACTACTACGATGTGCAAAAAGGGCTGGTAATGGTCAAAGAGGAGCTAGGGGCGGTGAATATTTTAGTAAACAATGCTGCCCTTATGGGGCATAACATTTCAATTTCTAAAACTACCCCCGAAGAATGGGATAGTGAGGTAAAGATTTGTCTTAATTCTGCCTTTTACTGCATCAAAGAGGTTTGGGTAGATATGTGTGCTCATAACTGGGGTCGCATTGTCAATATCACTTCAGTAGCCGGTGTGATGGGGGGCTACGGGCAGACCAGCTACGGTGCTGCCAAGGCAGGACTAATCAGCCTAGCTAAATCAGTGGCTATTGAGGGGGCTAGATTCGGTATCACCGCCAACGCGGTGTTGGTTGGAATAGCTAACACCGATGCTTATCTTGGACTCCCCGAAGCTGTTCGCCAGAGGGTTGAAAAAAGAACGGCATTTAATCGACCTGCTGAGCCGCAGGACATCGCCAATGCTGTAGCCTACCTGGTATCAGATGAAGCCCAATATATGACCGGGGCTGTCATTAATATGTTAGGTGGTCTTGACCTCTTTGTGTTTTAGAGTTTCCTTATTCTGCACAGCAGGGCTTTGAACTCGGTGTAACCGGTAGCCGGGTCACGAGGCTCCAGCTCGGTCAATACATTGGCGTTAGCCTGAGCCCAGCCATGGGGAATACCGATTACCCCCGGTGCCAGGTCTTCAGTGGTTCTGACCTTGATTTTTATGTTTCCCCTTTTTGTTTCCACAGCTATGGTATCGCCATCGGCAACGCCATATTTTATGGCAGTATCAGGGTGAATCTCAGCCATTGGCTCAGGGGCAGACTGCTGCAACCGGGGTACATTTCTCATCTGGGTGTGGGTATATTCCAGGGTTCGAGCGCCAGTGGTTAGAATCAGGGGATATTCCTTGACCAGGTCTGGATTACTAACAGGGCTTTGGCTGGGCTCAATATGAGCTGGCAGTGAGTCATAGCCATAATCAGCCAGTGTCTGTGAATAAATCTCAATCTTCCTTGAAGGCGTCCTGAACTCACCCTTCTGGCACATATCGTATTTCTTCTCGGCAAAGAAAACACCCTCTGGGTTTTGCTCGCTTAGCTGCTCGATAGTTAATCCAGTGGGTTTTAGCCAGTGCTCCACCACCTCCCCATCGTTTTGCCATGGGAAGAGGTCTTCATAGCCCATTTTCCTGCCCAGCTCGCACCAAAACCTCCAGTCGGGCCAGCATTCCCACAGCGGCTCTATCACCTTCTTGCGCAATAAGATATAGGGCATGCTGCTGGTAACCGCATAAACATAGCCCACCCCGCTCCGTTCCATAAAGGAGCAGGCAGGGAGCACAATATCAGCCATCTCGGCGGTTTCAGTCATGAATAGGTCTATAACCACCAGAAAGTCTAGCTTCTCCAATGCCTGTTTGATTTTGCTGGAATCGGGCAGAGTAAGTGCCGGATTACCACCGGTAACAATTAGGGCTTTGATAGGATATGGCTTCTCGGTGAGCACTGCGTCAGCAAGATACATCGTCTGACCATAGGGAGAAGTCCTGCCCCAGAGGCGGTAAAATAACGGGTGCTCAGCAGCCCCAATGGGTTCCTCTTCTACCTTGATATGGAGGCTGCCCAGTCGGGGGAAGGGGACGGCAACCCAGCCACCGGGCTTGTCGATGTTTCCCGTTACCGCTTGTAGGATAGATAGCACTCGGTTATTCTGTAAGCCGTTTATCTGCTGGTCCAGAGCGCAGACACCCTGAACGATGGACGCTGATTCAGCAGTGGCAAATATTCGGGCAATCCTCTCAATATCAGCCGCTGGTACCCAGGTTATCTTCTCTACCTTCTCTGGCGGATATTGCTTGACATGCTCCGCCAATTTATTAAAGCCAATAGTATACTTTTCCACGAATTCCTTATCATAGAGGTCTTGGGATATGATGACATTTAGCATGCCTAAAGCCAGGGCACAATCGGTTCCCGGTCTTATCGGGATATGCAGACCTCTTTTTGCCAAAGGGGTTCGCTTGGGGTTGATAACAATCAGTTCCAGTCCCTTATCCAGCGCTTGATAGAGCTTACTGGCTAGTGGTGGCCTTGAATTATCAGGGTCATGTCCCCACAGGATAACACACTTTGCTTTTTCCGGCTCTTCTAGGAGGAAGGTGCCGAAGGTTAGCTGGTGAGCTAGGATGCGGGAGCGGTAGCAGTTACTCTCCACCGAGAGGAAGTTTGGCGTGCCGTAAGCACCACGAAACCTGCGGGCAAAGGCAGCCAGCTCATAATTTTCCACCCCTATTGAGCCGCAAAAGATAGCCAGCGCCCTAGCGCCGTATTTGTCCTTAATTTGCTGTAGCTTACTGGCTATTATATCCAGCGCCTCGTCCCAGGAGATGCGTTTCCAGCCCCCG
>DAOWJM010000108.1 GCA_030640325.1 Dehalococcoidia bacterium
CATTGCTATCTATGGCGACTTTGATGCTGATGGCATCACCGCGACTGCCCTGCTCGTCCAGGGGCTATCAAGCGTTGGCGGTAAGGTCATTCCATACATACCCCACCGCCTGACCGAGGGCTATGGGCTTAAAACAGCTGCCCTGGAAAATCTTCACCGACAAGGCATCAGCCTGGTTATTACCGTTGATTGCGGAATTACCGCCCTGGCTGAGGTTAAGCGGGCAAACAGGCTGGGGCTGGATATAATTGTCACCGACCACCACACCCCCTTACCAGAAATCCCGCCCGCCATTGCCATTATCAATCCCAAGCGAGCTGATTCAAGTTATCCCTTTTCGGAACTGACTGGTGCTGGGGTAGCCATCAAGCTGCTTCAGGCTCTATTCCAGGGCATTGGTAAAGAAGAGCAACTGGATGAACTGATGGACCTGGCAGCCCTGGGAACGGTAGCTGATATGGCGCCTCTAGCGGGGGAGAACCGATACCTGGTTAAGCAGGGGTTGAAGCTAATTAATGCCAGCCCACGCCTCGGAATCAGGGAGATTATATCCCGGGCTGGGCTTAGCACTGGCAGCCTTGACGCAGAGAGCATCTCATGGACTATCGCCCCGCGTCTAAATGCTGCCGGCAGACTAGCACATGCCATGACCAGCTATAAATTGCTGATGACAAACTCGCCAGAGGAGGCACGCCAGCTAGCTATATGGCTGGAACAGAAAAATGCCGAGCGGCAAAGACTAACCACCAAGGTTTTAGCCAAGGCTAGAAAGCAGATATTAGCTCAGGGAATTTCACCACTGCTAGTTGCCAGCGATAGGGACTATCCTGTTGGAATTGCCGGGCTGGTAGCCAGCAGGCTAGTTGAGGAATTCTACCGCCCAGCTATTGTGGTCAGGACCGGAGAGCTAGTAAGCAGCGGAAGCTGTCGCAGTATCCCTGAGTTCAATATTATCCTCGCCCTGAACCAGTGTAGCAGCCTGCTATCCCAGTTTGGTGGTCACTCACAGGCAGCCGGTTTTACCCTACCCACCAAGAACTTGACTCACCTCAAGCAGCACCTTTCCCAGCTAGCAACCGAACAGCTTGCCGAGGTTGACCTTCGCCCTCAACTGGATATTGATGCTGAGGTCACACTGCCTGAACTGAGCGGGGATACTTTCCAAACCATTCAACAGCTAGCTCCCTTTGGTCGAGGTAATCCAGCGCCCACCTTCCTCAGCCGCAGGACAGATGTGGTTGACTGCCGCACTATGGGCAGTAATGGAGAGCACCTGAGGCTGAAAGTGAAACAGGGTGGTGTGGTGTGGGATGGGGTGGGCTTCAGATGGGGCGACCGTCTAGCTGAGGTATCCGCCCACCTTGACATTGCCTATAACCTGGAAGTAGACCGCTGGGGTGGGGAGGAGAGGCTGAGGCTCAATATCATTGACTTTGCGCCAGCGAGCTGAGCCACAGGATACACAATTCGTCAATTCGTCATACTGTTACTACTTAGGCGACAAAAGCTTCTCGGATTTGGTCATGGCAATCTTTCTTACCGGGAAGTTTGCACTGGCATTTGCAAAGAGGGTTTCTTTATTGTATAATGCATATGGTGGTTTTGGTTTAGGTTATTACATACTTAGTTAAGCTATTTCTAGTTTCCTCAAGTGTTGGATGACCGCAACTCTAACCAACTATTTATAAGAGAGGAGGTCATCCAATGAGTTTTGAGGACAAGACACTCCAGTGTTCCGATTGTGGGGCTACCTTCACCTTCAGCGCTGAGGAACAAGAGTTCTTCCAAACTAAAGGCTATACTAACGAGCCCAAGCGCTGTCCCGCATGCCGCGAAGCAAGGAAAGCACAGCGTTACGGAAATGATAGCTACGGCTACAGGTCCCAACGCCAAATGTTCCCTGCAGTATGCGCCGAGTGCGGTAAGGAAACCGAAGTACCGTTCGAGCCCCGTGAGGGTAGACCGGTGTATTGTAGCGAGTGCTACAAAAAAGTCAGACTGAGCGGATAATGCTAGTTTGACCTTAAGGGCATACATAGGTCAGGTACCCCCTGGCCTATGTATGTCACCACAAGAGGGATTACACAATTCAAAGAAGGGGGGTACCAATATGAATATCTATGTGGGTAACTTATCTCGCGAGGTAACCGAAGAGGAATTGCGGCAGGAATTCACGGCTTTTGGAGAAGTGACATCTGTAAACATTATCAAAGATAAGTATAGTGGGCAATCTAGGGGATTTGGCTTCGTTGAAATGCAATCAAAGTCTGAAGCCGAAGCGGCAATTACTGGCCTCAAAGGAAAGACACTAAAGGAGCGAACGCTTGATGTTAATGAGGCTCGTCCTCGTTCCGACAACAGAGGCGGCGGGTTCGGTGGTGGACGAGGAGGAGGAAGACAGAGAAGATACTAAATCGCCTAGTCTGCATCCATATGCTTAAAACATATAGCTGTGAGACTTACCATCATTCAGCCCTACTTTCCACCCTTATCCACCGTGTCCTCAAAACCAATAAGGGGATGGCAATGAGTAACACAATTATGCCTATTACCTGAGCCTGATGTAAGCCAAAGAGGAAGGGCGTCCCATCCCGCAGGAAATCAATGCCCACCCGCCACAGTGAATACAGACTGAGGTAGGTGAGAAACAGAGAGCCGTCAGGCTTAAAATGACCCCGCAGCTTGAGCAATACGCCAAAGACTATCAGGCAAAATACAATCTCATAAAGCTGCGTAGGGTGAAGGGCTACTCCCAGAGGGGCATAGCTTTCAGGGTGAGTATAGACCACAGACCAGGGTAGCCAAGCTGGCGCTTCCATGCCATAGCAGCAGCCATTTATGGTGCAGCCCACCCTGCCTACAGCCTGAGCCAGTATAGTAGCCGGTGCCACCAAATCCACGAAGTAACCAAACCTAAAATTACTAAACCGGCTGTAAATCCAGATACCCAGGGCAGCACCTAAAACAGCACCATAGATAGTCAAACCTTCAAAACCAAAAATCTGCCCCGGGTTCACAATATAGTAATCCCACCTATCAATAACATGGAGCAACTTTGATATTATTACCGCGGATGGAATGCCTATCAGAGCAGCAGTAAGAATAGTATCATAAGAAAGGTTAGCCCCCCGTCTTACCTCCCGCAGCATCCACAACACTACCACCAACACCGCCAGGGCAACCATGATGCCATACCATCTAACATTTAAGAAGGCTATCGGGTCTATACCTATGGTAATCAATATTTCCCTCCAAAAATCAGGAACATAGCGCCTTGACGAAGGTCTCAGCATCGAAAGAAGCCATATCCGCCAACCCATCACCAACACCGATGAACAGTATTGGTATTTTCAGTTCATCACAGATAGCCAGCACTATACCCCCTTTAGCTGTGCCATCCAGCTTAGCCAGAAAAATGCCGGTTACCCCTACAGCTTCAGTGAAATATCTAGCCTGGGTTAAGCCATTCTGACCGGTGGTAGCATCAAGCACCAAGAGCACCTCATGTGGCGCTGTGGCGTCAGCCTTGGCTGCCACCCGCCTGACCTTTTTAAGCTCCTCCATCAGGTTAAACTTGGTGTGCAGCCTACCGGCAGTGTCAATAATTACTTCCTGAGCGTTTCGACTCCGTGCTGCCTGTAGGGCATCAAAAATCACCGCCCCGGCATCAGCCCCGGGCTGGTGAGCAATGACATCAACACCAATCCTCTCGCCCAGGCTTTTGAGCTGGTCAATAGCCGCCGCCCTAAAGGTATCAGCGGCAACCAGTATAACTTGCTTTCCCTCATTTTTAGCGCTATAGGCAAGCTTGGCAATAGATGTAGTCTTACCACTGCCATTGACACCTACAGCCAGAACAACTTTGGGTAGCGATGGGGGAATAGACACTCCCTGAACGTCAATTTTCAGGATGCTGACCATTTCTTCCTTCAAGGCAGCGCGCACCAATGTCCCCTGACCGAATTTCTCCTCTCTCGCTCTCCGCCGCACCTTTTCAATGAGCTTTGCCGTGGTATTAACCCCTACATCAGCAGAGATAAGCAGTTCCTCCAGCTCTGCCCATACCGCCTCATCTATGGCAGTGCGGTCAAACAGTCGTGTTATCCGACCGAACCAAGTATCACGACTTGGTTTTAAGGCTTTCTCTGTTTTGAGATTATCTGTCAACCTCACCCCCTGTATCCCCCTCTCCTTAGATAAGGAGAGGGGGAGGTTTTTGGAAGAAGGGTTTCACCCTTCCTAAACTACCCGTATTTAGTTTTACCTTGCTCCTTAACTATCCCCCCCTTCCCCTTGATAAGGGGAAGGGGATAAAGGGGATAGGGTTACCATTAAACAGGGGCGAAGCCCCTCTAAAACTCCCTCAATCTATTTTTTAGATAGCAATCCTTCCAGCAAGAGCTGGGCTGCCTTCTTATCCAGAGGCTTATTATTATTGCCACACTTGGGCGACTGGATACAACTGGGGCAGCCCTCTTGACAGGGGCATTCGGCGATTGCCTTCAGTGTAGTCTGCCACAATTCCTTCACCAGGTCAAAGCCCTTCTCGGCAATGCCAATGCCACCGGGATGGGCGTCATAGATAAATATCTGTGCCCTCCCAGTATCAGGGTGGAGGGGGGTAGATACGCCGCCAATATCATTGCGGTCGCAAAGAGCAAATAGGGGGAGGATACCAATGGAAGCATGCTCAACAGCGTGCAGTCCGCCGGCGAAGTCCAGTTGCCCCGCATCCAGCCTAGCTATAACCTGAGACGGCAGGCCAAACCACAGGGCGACGGTGGGGAAATGCTGCGGTGGCAAGTCAAGGAGCTCCTCCCCGATTACCTCCTCGGTGAACTGCGCCTTCTTCTTGAAACCCACTACCCTGGTGGTAACCTCAACCTCGCCCAGGTATACCCTGGTCTTTCGGCAGCTTTTATCCCGGATTACCCTGAGGATATGAAGGTCAGTGATTTCCTTAGCCTGAGTATAGTAAGTGGCAGAGGTCGGCATGGCATAGGCAGTGCGGCCAGCAAGGTCAAGTTCATGGACTAAATAGGATTCCCCCTGATGGAGGTAGATAGCACCGGGGTGTATTTGAAACAGCGCCACGCTAGCCTCAATGGTTTCCAGTAAGGAGCCGGTTGAAGTATCGATAAGGGCAAAGTTTTCCCCCGAGGTGGAACGAATATTTATGCTCTGAGCGGGGTAGGCAATTGCCGGTGAAACATGCCACCTGCCCCTGCGCTCTTTAAGCAAACTCCGCTCCTCCAGCCCCACCCTTTCCTCAGCCAAGGCAGAGCCAAAGACATCCTCATCATCACTGGTTAGGGGTAACTCCCAGGCAGCACACAGGAGGTGAGCTCTCAAAATATAGGGGTTATCAGGGTTGACCAGGGCGTTCTCAAAGCTTTTACCAAAAAATGAATCGGGGTGACGCATAAAATACTGGTCAAGGGGATTATCCAGCCCGATAAGAAAACTTATAGATTTATCCCTCCCCCGCCCACTTCTCCCCGCTTGCTGCCAAGTGCTGGCAATGCTCCCCGGATAGCCAGTGAGCACCGTAGCCTCCAGGTCACCGATATCTATACCCAGCTCCAGAGCAGTGGTAGCTACCACGCCCAAAAGCTTACCGCCGAACAGCTCCTGCTCTATCTGACGCCGTTCCTCGGGGAGATAGCCAGCCCGATAGGGCTTGATTTTCTTGGTCAGGGCAGCGCTGACTTCAGCTAACCTCCGCCTGGTGTAGTTATAAATAAGCTCGGTCAGCCGACGGGTGCGAGCAAAGGTCAGACTGCGGATATTATGGCTCACCAGCTCGGCAAACAGGTTTGCCGCTTCACTATTAGCGCTACGCCGAACGCTCTTAGCCTCGTCTATGATTGGGGGATTCCAGAAGACAAATTCCTTCCC
>DAOWJM010000005.1 GCA_030640325.1 Dehalococcoidia bacterium
AGGCAACCGATGTTTCACCGGTGGGGGTGGTGTTCATGACCTTCCACTTTGCTGAAAGCCCGGCTAATCGGCTGACCAACCCTGCTCTTGACCCGGTGTCTAAAATACCCGAATATAAGGTCTGTGCGGTTAGGATTGAGAAAAACCATTAGTAGCTGGCACCCCGGTTTCCCCTGGCAGAACCCGCCCGTAGTCATATTCAAGATTGACAGTAAGCTATACACTCCATTTCAACAAGCATAGTTGGTAGAGCCAAGCCAGCTATTACCGTTGAACGGGCTGGTTTGTCCTCAGGAAAGTAGCCCTGATATACCTCATTCATTTTAGCAAAGTCTTCCTCATTTCGGAGAAAGACGGTTACTTTAACCACATCATCCAGAGATGCACCTGCTGCTACTAAAACTCGCTTCATATTCTCTAAACATAGCCTAACCTGAGCCTCTACTCCCTTGATTTCATTACCTTTGGCATCTACGAATCCAGCCTGGCCTGATACAAAAATGTAGTCGCCAGCTCTTATGGCTGGGGAAAATGGGAGCTTAGGTGCACCGGGTATAGTGATAACCTTTTTTGCCATGGCAAACCTCCTTCATTAAATGAATCAGAATAACCCCTGCCTATCGGAAGTGTTTCTGTTCCTTTTCTGCAAAAACCAACGTGGTCGCCTATAGCGCACCTTGCACAAGCGTAGTAGTATCCTGGACACCCTGGATACTACGCACTTCGCCAACGATTACCTTGGCTAGCTCAAAAATGGTCTTAGCTTCGGCTATAGCTATTGCGTCCCACTGTCCGAACACGAGGTTTACATCTGCGATTCCTGGAATGACACGAATCTGGGACAGAGCACTGGATTCTAACCCTGGAACCAACTTGATGAGAAGATAACCCTTCACCATTTGGCGGTATTATATTCCCTCTCGGCTTGGTTGACAAGTTTTCTCTCCTCTGTTACTTTATATCTGTCACAGCAGAGCGTATTGTGAACAAGTGATGAGGAGGAAACGATATGCCCATTGAGTATGTGAAGGAAACATACCAGATGCAATTGAAGCCCCTTCTGATGAGAGGGGTCTTTTATTTTGGCAGTAAGGAGGGCATTTATAGTCCTGACCACAGGGGCGGCAAATTTAGATGCACCTGGCATGAGGAATATGAGAGGATATGCCGCTTAGCTAATGCTCTGAGGAACTTGGGCATAGAGCGGGGAGACAAAGTGGGTAGCTTCGCCTGGAATACTCATAGGCATGGGGAGCTATCCTTTGCTGTTCCTATGATGGGCTCAGCATTTCATCCCACAAATATAAGGTATGGCAGGGAGCACCTAATTTATGCCATTAATCACTCACAAGACAAGGTGATGTTTGTTGATGAGGACCTTATCCCGCTGCTTGAGAGTGTAACGGACGAGCTGAAGAGCATAGAGTCTTATGTCATAATGACCCCCTCGGACAAGCCCCCTCAGACGAAGCTCTCCCCCGTTTACTGCTATGAAGAACTACTTAGTCAGGCGTCGCCGGTTTATGATTTTCCCGATGACATACCCGAAAACTCCCTGGCAATGTTGACTTACACCGGTGGCACTACTGGACTGCCAAAAGGGATAGGTTGGTCTCCCCGCTCCATAGTGTTGAGCATCTTTGGTCTTATTGGTCCAGACCAGGTGAATATGTGTGAAGAGGACGTGGTTTTGCCTGTGGTAAACCTATTCCATATCAACGCACATAACTTCGCCTTAACAACAGCAATGGTAGGGGGTAAAATAGTATGGCCAGGACCTCACCCCTCCCCCGATGACCAACTCGGTCTGATAGAGAAAGAGAGGATAACCCACTTCCAGGGGGCTACTGCGGTTCTTACGTTTGCCGTGCAGGAGTGGGATAAAGGGAAATATGACCTGAGCAGCTTAAGGAAGGTTTACTCTGGGTCGACAGCACCAAACCAAGCTTTGATAGAAGCACTAGAAAATAAGGGGCTAAGACTCCACTGGACTTATGGTATGGCTGAGGGTCGTGTTATCTCCAATACGGTTACCTCTCATAGAAAGCATATGGAGGGCTGGTCAAGGGAGAAGTATCTTCAGAAGATGACACGTCAAGGCCTTCCCATGCCCGGGGCAGAGGTGCGTGTGATAAATCTGGATACTGGGGAGGATGTAGCCTGGGATGGTAAAGAAAAGGGGGAGGTTCTGGTCAGAGGTTTGTGGATGGGGCAAGAGTACTACAATGAGCCTGAAGCCACTAGTAAAGTATTTAAAGATGGTTGGCTTCATACCGGGGATGTGGCGGTAATAGAGGAAGATGGTTACCTCTATTTAGTGGACAGGATTAAGGACATAATTAAGTCAGCCGGTGAATGGATATCATCAGTAGATTTAGAAAACGCCATTATGGATAACCCGGCGGTTCGTCAGGCAGCAGTATTTGCCATACCCCACCCCAAGTGGGAGGAGAGACCAGTAGCTGCCGTTGTCTTAAAGGATGAGTATAAGGGTAAGGCGACTGAAGAGGATATAATAACTCCCCTACGGTCTCGGTTTGCCAAATGGTGGTTGCCAGACCATATATTATTCTTGGATGAGTTACCAATGACAGGGACAATGAAGGTTATGAAACGAGTGTTAAGAGATATGTGGAAGGAGGGAAAGCTGAAGGGTTTGAGTTCTAAAGAGTAGTTTAGCCATGATAGGGGAAGGGGTGGATGATATTACTCCACTGTGCGCCGTGAAAATTAGGGGGATGCCTGGTTTCCCAACATAGGCTAAGCGCTGTCTCAAATATCATCAGTGATTTGCACACCAATTGAGGAAGATATAGAATAGAGCTATGCTAAAAGGTGAAGTAATTATTGACGAAGCCCTGTGTCAAGGGTGCGGCTATTGTGTAAAGTTTTGTCCCAGGGGGTGTATTGCAATTACCGGGGACAAGTTTACCCCTCAGGGATATTTGCTCCCCACTGTTATTAAACCTGATGAATGCAAGCCCTGTGGGGTTTGTGCCATGCTCTGCCCGGCAGCGGCTATCGAAGTATATAAATTTGAGACTGAAGTAGTGGCATAGCATCAGCAGTTTCTTGAGAGGGGGTTATGTTATTAAATGGGCGAGAGGATGTTCATTGAGGGGAATATAGCAGTTGGTTGGGGGGCAGCTAGTGCTGGCTGCCAGGCTTTCTTTGGTTACCCAATAACCCCTCAGAATGAAATAACGGAGTGGTTTGCTCGTGAGTTCCCCAAGATGGGGAGAATTTTTGCTCAATCTCAGAGCGAATTGGGGTCAATAAATCTGGTGTATGGAGCAGCCGCTGCTGGAGTTAGGGCGATGACATCAACTTCAGGCCCGGGCTGGTCTCTTATGCAGGAGACAATGTCGGATATGGCTAATGCTGAGCTCCCCTGTGTAGTTGTTGATGTACAGAGGGGGGGTCCGGGGGGTGGACCCATCCGCCATGCCCAGCAGGATTATTTCCAGTGCACGCGGGGAGGAGGTCACGGTGACTACAGAAATATTGTCCTGGCTCCTGCCTCGTCACAGGAGAGCTGCGACCTGGTACAGCTTGCCTTCTACCTAGCTGATAAATATCGCAACCCAGTAGTGGTTATGACAGATGCTATTATCGGGCGACTGCGAGAAACGGTTGAGGTTGAGAAGATTGAATTTGGTCCTCTTCCAGACAAGGACTGGGCAGTAAAGGGTAAGGCAAGACACAAAGACGGGAAACGCCGCATCGTTGACCACTCTGGTGATTTATTGCGGCGCTACCCTAGCTACCGAGCCTTATTGCAAAGCCTGGAGCAGAAGATGAAGCAAATGCAAGAATCCGAGCTGCGATATGAAGGCTACAAAATGGAAGATGCTAGTCTAATTCTGGTTGCCTATGGATACACAGCCCGCGTAGCTAAGGAAGCAGTTAATATGGCACGAGCCGATGGTATTAAGGCAGGACTAATTCGATTGATAACTGCTTGGCCATTTCCCTATCAGGTAATTAGGGAGAAGGCTTGCCAGGGCGGCAAGTTCCTGGTAGTAGAAGATAGCCTGGGGCAGGTGATTGAGGATGTCCGGTTTGCTGTGGAGGGTCGTGCTGAGGTACATCTGGTAAGCATACTCGACCGCCATATACCTACTGATGGTGGCATGATTCTGCCTGATAAGGTATTTGACAAAATTAAGGAGATACAATGAGCCAAGGGGGGAGGTTAGAGGATGCCATGAATGAAGAAGTTAAAGTAGTAACAAAGCAAAGGGTTGCCGGGAGACCAAAACTGCTGGTGCCACAGATAGCCGGCTTCATCTATTGTCCTGGTTGTCATGAGCCGCTTGCCGCTCGAGCTATCGCTGAGGTCTTGGAAAAACTGGGGATGGGTGATAGAGCCATAGGCGTCTTTGATATAGGGTGCAATTCCTTTTTGCTCGGTATGTTGGACATTGATGCTGTCCTCACCCCCCATGGTCGTCCGCCTGATATGGCTACCGGGGTCAAGCGTGTCTATCCAGATAATATAGTGTTCACCGTGCAAGGTGATGGAGGTTTGCTATCTATTGGCGCCGACCCCCTATTGGGAGCGTTAACCCGGGCTGAAAAGATTACCATCATTATGCTAAATAATGCTGTTTACGGAACTACTGGAGGGCAGATGGCACCCACTAGTCTGGAGGGTCAGGTAACTACAACCACCCCTAATGGCCGAGACTTAGCGAGAACTGGCTTCCCCACCCATGCCGCTGAGATGATAGCCACCTTCAGAGGGGTTGCTTATTCAGCCCGTGGTGCCTTTAATACGCCTAAAAACTATATGCGTACCAGGAAATATATAACGAGTGCTTTCCAGAAACAGATGGATAATGTTGGCTTGAGCTTCGTCGAGATTATCTGTGCTTGCCCAGAAAACTGGCGCCTGTCGCCCATAGATTCCCTAAAGTGGATAGAGGAGAAAATGATACCAGAATTCCCCTTGGGCGAATTCAAGAATGTGGATAGGATTGAGTAGCACTTTGAGAGGTTGAATATTAGAAATGTCGGACGGAGGTTTAGATTATGGAACAAGGGGTATCTGCCAAAGGCGAGGTGATAATGACCGGGATTGGTGGTGGGGGTGTACTTACAGCGGGTACATTACTGGCTCAGGCGGCTACTAATGAGTATAAAAATGTAACCTGGTTTCCCTCTTATGCCATTTCTAAGCGTGGCGGATTTGTTGAGTGCACAGTCGTTTTCTCCAATGATGAGATTGCCTCTCCATTACTATCCCAAGCTGATGGGGTAATTGTTGCTGAGGCAGCCCAGTTTAAGGATTTTGAGGGTAGGGTACGTCCTGGGGGAACAATGATAGTTGAGAAGACTGGGCTGGAGTCCAAAGCAGAGAGGAAAGACATCAGGGTAATTGAAGTTCCAGCCATAGAAGCTGCTATTGGCATTGGCGGTAGCAGCCGGGGTGCCAACTTGGTTTTGTTAGGAGCGTTTGTCGGGGTAACCCAAATAATCCCCCCCGAGCTTATAAAACAGCAGCTCAAAGAGGCCTTCGCTGGCAAGGAAAAGGTGCTTAAAGGTAACCTGGAAGCCTTTGACCAGGGGCTTAACCTGGTTAAGAAACTATAAGTTCAGCTAAAGATTTAACGCAAAGAATCTCCGAATTCTGGTTAGGATATGCCTTTGACCCGGGTAGAGAGGAGGTCCGTCGTGTCTATTTCTGATAGGGTTCGGGAAAGTGTGGCGAAGGGGTCATTAATTAGGAAGGTGTGGGAGGAGGGATTTAGCCTTAAACAGCAGTATGGTGAGGAGAATGTCTTCGACCTCTCTCTGGGCAACCCCGTGATGGAACCTCCCCCTGAGTTCCATCGGGAGCTGAGGAGGCTGGCAGAGAATCCCCTGCCCGGGATGCATAGGTACATGCCAAACGCTGGTTATCCGGAGACAAGGGCGGCGGTGGCAGCACAGCTCTCGCTGGAGACTGGTATCAAGTTCACCATGAACGATATCGTCATGACCTGCGGTGCTGGGGGAGCATTAAACATAGTGATTAAGACGATACTCAATCCCGGGGATGAGGTCATTATATTCGCTCCTTACTTCCCTGAGTATGTCGCCTATCCCGACCACCACGGCGGGATAGCCAGGGTTCTGCCTACAGATGAGCAGTTTATACCCAGGCTCGACGCCCTGGAAACTGCCATTGGGGCTAAAACTAAAGCGGTACTGATAAACTCTCCCAACAATCCCACCGGCGTTGTCTATAGTGAGGATTTTATACATCAGCTCGGGGAGTTGCTCAGCAAAAAGGAAGCTCAATACGGGACGCAGATTTTCCTCATCAGCGATGAGCCCTATCGCAGGATTATCTATGATGGATATACATACCCTCAGGTTTGGCACCATTACCGGCAAACTATCGTGGTCACCTCTCACTCCAAGGATTTGGCACTGCCCGGTGAACGTATTGGCTACGCCGCTGTACACCCCGACTGTAGCCTCCGAGAGGAACTGGTAGCCGGTCTCATCTACTGCAACCGAACGCTATATACCAATGCCCCAGCTCTGATGCAACATGTAGTGCGCCATTTGCAGTCGGTGACCGTCTCTGTAGCCGAGTATCAGAGGAAAAGAGATTTCTTATATGAGCATCTTAATGAGATGGGCTATTCGGTGATAAAGCCTCAAGGGGCTTTCTACCTGTTTCCAAAATCACCGCTGGAAGACGAGGTTGCTTTCGTGGGTGAGCTACGGCAGTGGAGGGTGCTCACTGTGCCTGGTCGCGGCTTCGGGTCACCAGGGTATTTTCGGATATCATACTGTGTTGATGATAGGACACTGGAAGGTTCCCTAGCTGGTTTTGCCAAGGCTGCCCAGAGATTCA
>DAOWJM010000085.1 GCA_030640325.1 Dehalococcoidia bacterium
TAAGGGAGGGGGATAAAGGGGGAGGGTTGATAAATCAAATAGGAGTCAGCATAGGTGGACTTTAATTACCTAACAACCATAATCTTCCTGCCGGTGGTGGGGGCAATACTTATTGCCTTTATCCCCGGGCTTTCTGGAAGGCTGATTAGGTGGCTAGCTGCCCTGTTTACCCTTGTTCCGCTGGCGTTGTCCATCTATCTCTTTGCCATCTTTGACCGGGCGGCGGGGGCGATTCAGTTTGAGGAGAAGCTGTCCTGGATTCCTGCCATTAATGCTCACTACCACCTGGGCGTGGATGGCTTGAGTCTGCCCCTGGTAATACTGATGGCCTTCCTCGGTTTTCTGGTGGTTCTCATCTCGTGGAAGATTGACCTCAGACCCAGGGAGTATTTCGCCTGGCTTCTGCTTTTGGAAACAAGCATCCTGGGGGTGTTTTGCTCCCTAGACCTGCTTTTGTTCTTCCTCTTCTGGGAGATAGAGATTATCCCGATGTATTTCCTAATCTCCATCTGGGGGACAGGCAGGAGGGAATACTCGGCGATAAAGTACGTGGTTTACACTTTATTTGGCAGTGCCATGATGCTGGCTGGCATCCTTAGCCTGTATTTCGTCACCGGCAGCCTCAGCATGATAGAGATAGCCCAGGGCGGGCTGGCCATGGTGCAGTCGGTTATACCCGTGGTGGCTATCTTCTTCTTTCTCTTAATCGGCTTTGCCGTCAAGCTACCCGTCTTCCCGTTTCATACCTGGTTACCTGACGCCCATACTGATGCCCCAACCGCAGTGAGCGTGGTGCTGGCTGGGGCACTGCTTAAGATGGGCGGCTACGGGATGATTCGACTGTGTGTAACCATCTTCCCCCAGGTCGCCAAACAATATGCGCCCTTATTGGTGGCATTTGCTATAGTTAGCGTGCTCTATGGGGCGGCGGTAACCTTAAGGCAGACCGACTTAAAACGGCTGATTGCATATAGTAGTATCAGCCATATGGGCTATGTGCTTCTGGGCATCTTCGCTTTAGGTCAGGTGAGTCTGGTGGGGGCTACCTTGCAGATGTTCAGCCATGGCATTATCACCGGGCTGCTGTTTGCTATGGCTGGTTTGGTGATGCACAATGCTGGGGAGCGAGACCTGAGAAAGCTTGGCGGTCTGGTGAGACAGATGCCGATTATTGCCGTCGTCTTCTCGGTAGCCGGTTTAGGTGCCCTGGGACTACCTCTCACCAGCGGCTTTGCCGCCGAGTTTCTGGTCTTTGTCGGCAGTTTTACCAGCACCGTGGTGGCTGGAATTCAGATTTACACTATCCTTGGTGTGCTGGGTATCGTCATCACCGCCGGCTATATTCTGTGGATGCTACAAAGGGTATTCTATGGTCCAGCGCTGGAGAAGTTCAGTGGAGTGAAGGACGCCGATATTCTGGAACGGGTATATATATTTGCCTTTGTGGCCGTGATTATGCTGGTCGGCATCTACCCGGCAATCCTGACCGATGTTATTAAGGCGGGCATTGTACCCATAATGGGGTTATTAGGTGGGTAAAGTATGTTGAATCTTGAGCTATTTATACCTGAGCTGACTCTGGCTGCGACTGCCATAGTCGTCATCTTGCTCGACCTTATCATCCCGCGCAAGGGATGGCTGGTGGTGGTCAGCCTGGCTGGTGTGGTGGTAGCCGCCGGCTTCACCATAGCCATGTGGGGAGGCAGCTCACAGGCTATCTTCAACAATATGCTGGCGGTGGATAACTTTGCCCTGTTCTTCAAGCTGCTGTTCCTAGCCATCGCCGCCCTGGTTATTCTCGCCTCTACCGATTATGTATCCAAGTTTGCCCGTTTCCAGGGGGAATACTACGCCCTGGTGCTTTTGTCTGCCTTAGGCATGATGCTGATGGCAGCTACCACCGAGCTAATCTCCATCTATATTGCCCTGGAGCTGACCAGTATATCTTTATATGTTCTGGTTGGCTTTCTCAAAGACCCCAAATCAACCGAAGCCTCGCTCAAATATCTATTGCTGGGGGCGATAGCCTCGGCAGTGCTGCTCTTCGGCATGGCGCTGGTCTTTGGCTTTACCGGCAAGACACAGCTAGGGGAGATTGCCCAGGCTATTCAGGCGCTGTCGCTAACAGGAGTTCTAGCCAGTCCGGGGCTTATCTTGGGTATAGTGTTAATGATAGCCGGCTTTGGCTTTAAGATTGCGGCTATCCCCTTCCATATGTGGGTGCCCGATGTTTATGAGGGGGCGCCAACCCCCATAACTGCCTATCTCTCGGTAGCCAGCAAGGCTGCCGGCTTTGCCATTATACTCAGGGTGTTCTATTCCGCCTTTGGACTTCCCCAGTGGCTGAGCCTGGACTGGGGGATGCTCTTTGCTGTGCTGGCGGCTATCGGTATGACCCTGGGCAATGTAATTGCCATTCCTCAGACCAATATCAAGCGAATGCTAGGTTACTCCAGCATAGCTCAGGCAGGCTACCTAATGGTGGGACTGGCTACTGTAGGGATTGCGTCCGCCACCGATATTGTGGGTCGGAGCAGCCTTCTCTTCTTCCTCGCCAGCTATGCCTTGACCAACCTGGGCGCCTTTATTGCCATTATTGCTATCTCAAACAAGCTTGATAGCGACTTAATTAAAGACTATTCAGGCATGGGCAAGCGGGCACCGCTGCTGGCTTTAGCTCTGACCCTTTGCCTTATCTCCCTTATTGGCATGCCGCCAGCCGCCGGGTTTATGGCTAAGTTCTATATCTTCAGCGGGGCGGTGCAGCATGGCTTACTGTGGCTGGTGATTATTGCCGTAATAAACAGCGTAATATCAGCCTACTACTATCTCAGGGTGGTAAAGGTGATGTGGCTGGGCGAGCCAGCCTCCGGGGAGAAGGTGCCTTCTTCTGGAGCACTGCGGTTTGCTCTATCCATTTCTTGTCTCGGCGTCCTGCTACTTGGCATTATCCCCGGCTTCGTGATGAAGCTTGCCGAAGTAGCAGCCAAGATGTTCGTTTTTTAACCCGAGAATGGCTTCTTAAATCTCGCCGTATAATTCCACAAATTACCTAGTTTATCGTCCAGAACAAATCCTTCACACTGGCATATTTTGACGGTTGTCGAGCGCAGGGGATAATCTGGGTCGGGCAAGAGTTCAGTTACCGCCAGGATTCCGCCCGGTTTCAATACTCTTTTGATTTCCCGCAGTGCTCTACCCCTATCGGGTATTTCCTGAAGTACGGTTACCATATATACCAGGTCAAGTGCCTCGTCTTCAAACGGCAGGTCATAAGCGCTGGCTTGTTTCAGCTCAATATTTCTTATACCCTGATTTTCTGGTTTAGCCAGTTTACGTTTTAGCTGCTTTAACATCGCCGGTTGGATATCAACGGCATAGACTTTACCCTGTTCACCCACCGCCCTGGCTACAAAGAGGGTAAAGGCGCCACTGCCACAGCCGAGGTCCATTACTGTCATACCCTGCTTAATGCCGCTGCGCTCAATTAACTTATCCGGTGGTTGCCGCCAGCGTCTTAGGTCGCTATCCAAGAACCGCCCAATGAAAGCCGGAGCCGGGAAGTGCCACAGCTTTCGGATTATACGAATCAGCACCAGCCACAAGAGGATAGCGCCCAAGACTATCAGTATGACTTTTACTGCTGTCATTTCCGCACCCAAATCAACCAATTATAGTGATATTCCTTGAGATGAGCAATGGTTATCTTCGAGATTGTTTAGCAAGTTTTTCTTTCCCACCCTCCCACCCTAGAGTTGCATTTGGGGGCTGTGCCCCTCTAAGACACCCTGTTGGATTAATCTCCTTCAACGTTCCCCTGATAAACGGCTTCTTTTTCTAGTTGATTTAGGGTGTATAATGGGGTTAGATAGCCACTAGAAAGCTAATAAACCGAGTTGGAGGTAGTGATGGAAATTGTGATTATTATTCTTCTGGTGATTTTAGTTGGCTTCTTTCTGTGGGATAGGCTTCGA
>DAOWJM010000034.1 GCA_030640325.1 Dehalococcoidia bacterium
GGGGGATATTTCGGCTGCTATCCAAAACTATGCTGAATCAGGGGGCTATTCGGTAGTGCGTGAGTATACCGGGCATGGTATTGGGCGTGAGATGCATGAGGAGCCTCAAATACCAAACTTTGGTCTACCGGGAACAGGACCGGTGTTAAAGAAAGGCATGACCCTTGCCCTGGAACCTATGGTGAATGTGGGCGACTGGCGTACCCGGGTTGGTGATGACCATTGGACAGTGCTAACCGCTGATGGCAGCCTCTCAGCCCACTTTGAACATACCATCGTCATTGCTGACGGGGAAGCAGAGGTACTTACCGCTAGAGAGGGAGTTTATGCCTAAGAAAGAGGCTATTGAGGTTGAGGGGACGGTAGTCGAGCCTCTACCTAATGCTATGTTTCGTGTTGAGTTGCCTAATGGGCATAAGGTGCTGGCTCACATTTCGGGCAAGATAAGATTGCATTATATCAGAATCTTACCCGGTGACAAGGTTCTGGTGGAGCTTTCTCCTTATGACCTGAGTCGAGGCAGGATTACCTATCGGTTTAAGTAATACGGGGGCTTAATTATGAAAGTAAGGGCTTCAGTTAAGGTTAGGTGTGAAAAGTGCAAGGTGGTGAAGCGGCGCGGGGTAGTCAGGGTCATTTGTTCCAACCCGAGGCATAAGCAGAGGCAGGGATAACCACCTCTGAGTGAGGAGGCGTGTAGATGGCACGTATAGCCGGGGTAGATATACCTAAAAATAAGCAAGTTTTGGTTTCACTACAGTATATCTATGGCATTGGTTCTAGCTTAAGCCAGAAGATTCTGGCACAAGCTGGCGTCGATCCCTATACTAAGGTAAGTGACCTGGCTGAAGAGGAGGTCAATCGTATCCGAGAGATTATTGACCGGGGGTATAATGTTGAGGGGGAGCTTAGAAAGGAAGTTGACCTCAATATCAAGCGCCTTATTGAGATTGGTAGCTATCGGGGTATCAGGCATCGTCATGGCTTGCCGGTCAGGGGACAACGAACCCGAACCAATGCTCGTGCCAAGCGTGGTCCCCGTAAAACGGTGGCTGGTAGGGGGCAGAGGCGGGGCACGACCAAGAAGTAACTCGGTTATAATCGAACTGGAGGAAAAATGCCACAGAAGAAGCGAACTAAGGCAAGAAGGCGGGAACGCAAGTCCATCCCTGTAGGGAGAGCCTATATCCAATCCACTTTCAATAATACCATAGTGACACTCACTGACCCCCAGGGGAATGTCATTGCTTGGGGAAGCTCAGGTAGCGCTCGGTTTAAGGGTTCACGCAAAGGCACTCCCTATGCTGCTCAATTGGCAGCTCGCGATGCGGCACGAAAAGGCATGGAGCATGGCTTACGTCAGGTAGAGGTTTATGTTAGGGGACCGGGCAGTGGACGTGAGGCGGCTATCCGTTCCCTCCAGGGTTCAGGCCTTTCCATTACCAGCATTAGGGATGTGACTCCTATCCCGCATAATGGTTGTCGTCCGCGTAAGAGAAGGCGGGTGTAGACAGATGGCGAGGTATACATCAGCGGTTTGCCGATTATGTCGCCGTAGCGGCGAGAAATTAATGCTCAAAGGTAGCCGGTGTTTTACTCCTAAGTGCGCCATGGACAGGCGGGGGAGACCGCCGGGAAAACAGCCCATTCGGCGTCGGCGGCTTTCTGACCGTGGACTGCAACTTCGGGAGAAGCAGAAAGCCCGCTATAGCTATGGAATTTTGGAAAGACAGTTCAGGCGTCTTTTTGGAGAGGCAGAGAGGCAGTTAGGCATCACCGGGGAAAATCTACTGGTACTGCTGGAGAGGCGGCTTGATAATGTGGTCTATCGCTTGGGCTTCGCTGACTCTCGCTCACAGGCTCGTCAGCTAGTTCAACATGGGCATATTATGCTCAATGAGCGCAAAACAGATATACCTTCCTGTCTGGTCAAGGAAGGTGATGTCATCGCTTGGAGGGAGAGGAGCACCAAAACTGGCTATTACGAACAATTGGTTCAAAGTATTGAGGGTAAGGTTGTTCCAAGCTGGTTGAGCTTGGACGGGGAGAAACTTGTTGGTCGGGTTTTATCTCTGCCTACGCCTGATGACATTGATGCTAAATTTGAGTGGCAGAGTATAGTTGAGTACTACTCGCGATAAGTCGAATGATAGGGAGGTAGCACTTTGTCTCATCTGGCTATAGCTATGATTGAGTGTGTAGAAAGTCTGGATAACTTTGGGCGCTTCCGAGCTGAGCCGCTGGAGAAAGGCTTTGGTGTTACCTTGGGCAATGCTCTGCGGCGAGTGCTCCTTGGCTATCTTCCAGGGGCAGCAGTGACTCGGGTTAAGATTGAGGGAATTCAACATGAATTCTCTACTATCCCCTTTGTCAAGGAAGATGTCACCGAGTTTCTACTCAATGTTAAGGCGTTGAGGTTAAACCCCCTTTCTGGTCAACCAGGTAAGCTAATACTGGAGGTGGAGGGGGAGGGGCGAGTTTGTGCCGCTGATATTGAGCCCTCCACCGACTTTGAAATTGCCAACCCTGAGCTTTATCTAGCTACCTTAGATTCGCCTGAAGCCAAGCTTTATGTGGAGTTTGACATCGAATTAGGTGAGGGTTATAGGGAGGCTGAGTCCAGTGACAACCTGCCTGTAGGGGTGATTCCAGTGGATGCCATCTTTACTCCAATACGCAAGGTTAATTTTAACGTTGCGCCAACCCATATTAGTCGGGAGATAAGCCGAGAGCGGTTGGAGCTGGAGGTGTGGACGGATGGCACTATATCACCTGTGGATGCAATCTGCCATAGTGCCGAAATTCTGGTAGAGCAGCTATCTCCGTTTATCGATTATGCCAAGGTTTCTCTAATGGAGGTGGAGAAGCAGCTCATTCGCGCATCTATCTCTGATGAAAAATATAATATGCCTGTGGAGCAACTGGACCTTTCAGTGCGTACCATGAATTGTCTGAGGCGCGGTGGCATCGCCACAGTGGGGGAGCTCATAAGCAGAGGTGAGAGGGGATTGCTCTCGTTGCACAATTTTGGGCAGAAGTCTAAGCAGGAGGTAGATGAGCGGCTCGAGGGATTGGGGTTGGCTCTCACTCCCCAGGTTGAGAAGGAAGTGAGCGAGAGCCAGGCAGAGGAGTAAGCGACATGAGGCACAAGGTAGCTGGTAGAAGACTGGGTCGGTCTTCAGCTCACCGCAAGGCGCTGTATCGTAACTTGGTCACCGACCTTCTAAACTATGAGAAGATTACTACTACCGAGGCTAAGGCTAAGGAAATACGGGGCTTGGCTGAGCGGATGATTACACTGGGTAAGCAGGGAGGACTCCACTCCCGTCGCCAGGCACTTTCCTTTATTTTGGATAAGAGGATAGCTGAGAAGGTATTTATTGAGCTTGCTCCAAGGTATGCTGAGCGCCCTGGCGGATATACTCGCATCACCAAGTTAGGTCCTAGATTGGGTGATGGGGCGCCTATGGTTCAACTTGAGTTGGTCAAATAACGGAGGTTGTCAGCTTGGTAAAGAGCACCAACATTTTATTGATTATGGAATATGATGGCACACGCTACCACGGCTTCCAGTGGCAGGCTGGTTTGCCCTCCATTCAGGGGGAGGTGGAGGAAGCCCTGGAGAGGCTTACCGGGGAGAGGCGTCGGGTGATGGCGGCAAGCCGAACCGATGCCGGAGTTCATGCTAAAGGGCAGGTGGTCGGCTTCAGGACTGGGTCACCTCTTCCACTCCATACATTTATCAATGGGCTAAACCACTATTTGCCCGGTGATATTGCAGTAAAGGCAGCGTATAGAGTAGGCGATTCTTTCAATGTTAGGCGTGATGCTCTTAGCCGGGAATATAGCTACTATATATTAAATAGCTCGACCCGTTCTCCAATGAGAGAAGCCTTTTCTCACCTTGTTGGTAGCCCTCTAGATATTGAAGCCATGAACCGGGCGTGTCAGGCTCTTATTGGCGAGCGTGACTTTGCCTCATTTGCCAGTTGTGATGGGGCTAGGATAAGGAACACGGTAAGGCGCGTGTTCAGAGCCGAAATAGAAAGAGACGGGGAATTGGTTATTTTCAATATGGTGGCTAATTCCTTCCTGCCTCATCAGGTGCGTAATACTGTGGGTGCTCTAATCAGGGTTGGCTTGAGTAAGATGAGCGTTGATGAATTTCATAGTATAATTGAGGTCAAAAAGCCGGCGATGGCTGGACCAACTGCCCCTGCCCAGGGGTTGTGTCTTACCCTGGTAAATTACCCCAGTCCTTTGGGGGAGAGGTATAATGAAAACCTATAGCACCAAAGCCTCTGATATTGAGCGTAAGTGGCATGTGATTGATGCTTCGGGTAAGGTTCTGGGCAGGCTGGCTACTCAGGTGGCTAGCTTACTTATGGGCAAGCATAAGCCAATATTCAGCCGCAATCTGGATACCGGCGATTTTGTCGTCATTATCAATGCGGATAAGGTTCGGGTTACTGGCAAAAAGGCCGAGCAGAAGCTCTATTATAGACATTCAGGATACCCCGGGGGGCTTAAAAGCATCAGTCTGGAGAGAATGATGCAGACTCACCCTACCCGGGTGATTGAACATGCAGTCAAGGGCATGTTGCCCCACAATCGTCTTGGGGCTAGCATGATGAAAAAGCTCAGGGTCTATGCTGGTGAGAGTCATCCTCACCTGGCTCAGACCGGGGCTAGCTCAAAGGGGGCTGAGAATTAGGGTGGTTCAAACGGAGAAGCAAACCTATTTTTATGGGACTGGCAGGCGCAAGACGGCTATAGCTCGGGTAAGGTTGGTGCCAGGCACTGGTGAGATTATCATCAATGGTATTCCCTATGATGAGCTATTCCCCCGCCTTGAGTACCGCCGGGCGATAGTGCAGCCACTCTTGGTTACTGAGAGCCTGGGCAAGTATAATACCGTGGTCAAGGTAGAGGGGGGTGGCATATCAGGGCAGAGTGGTGCCATCTCTCATGGTATTGCTCGAGCCCTGGTAAGGGCTGATGAGAGCCTTAAGCCTATACTGCGCCAGAACGGGCTGCTGACCAGGGACTCCCGGGTTAAAGAGAGGAAGAAGCCCGGGCTTAAGCGGGCGCGCAAGGCACCTCAATATACCAAGCGGTAACACAAGCTTAATTCTGGTGAGCCAGGTTATCTTGTTTCGTCTCTCTATGACTTTGACCCCACCCCGTTTTTAGCCTCTCATTCTCCCCACCCCCCGCTAAGCTTCTTTTTCCCACCCGCCCTATAGAGGCTTCACCCTTAAACCTCTGCTTTCAAGGGAGTTTGAGAGGGACGAAGTCCCTCTAACATAACTAATTCCCCCTCCCTTGTAAGGGAGGGGGATAAAGCGGGTTCCCTGAAAAATCAAGGATTTTTTAGGGTGCATAAAGGGGGAGGGTTGCTAAGTAAATATCTAAGAGGGTGGGGTGCCGAAACTTGAGATGTCACTAAGGGACTAAAACAAGCATATTCCCTTGACGCCTAAGTGTGAGATAGGTATAATCTCTTTGTGTCAGTGATGCCGAAGTGGCGGAATGGCAGACGCGCTACGTTCAGGGCGTAGTGTCCGTAAGGGCATGGGAGTTCAAATCTCCCCTTCGGCACCATTTTTCACTTCGGCGCTTGTAGCTCAGTAGGATAGAGCGCAGCCCTGCGGAGGCTGAGGTCGTGGGTTCAAGCCCCGCCAAGCGCGCCACTCAGGGGCGGTTAGCTCAGTTGGTTAGAGCATCTGCTTTACACGCAGGGGGTCAGAGGTTCAAGTCCTCTACCGCCCACCATAGTGTACAATAGGGGGAACTACGAGAGTCTCCTGATGTGGAGCACCTACTGAAGGCGGGATGCCACTTGCCCGATTACAGCTGAGGCTGCCCACACGGGAGGGGGAGGTAAAATATTTAAACCAGCGGGAGAAAAGGATCAAACCCCTGGTACCTCAGTTTCCCCTGGCAGAGCCCGCCTGTAGATTATATGACCTATTCTAACTTAAAGATTCTAGCAGCGTTCCCTCCCAAAATCTTATCGGTATCTTCTTCAGATAAATCCATACCTCGGACATAGTGTATAGCCTCTTCTATATGTCCCACCGGGTGGGCGTAATCAGTCCCCAACATGATATGCTCAGGACCTAACCAATCTAGGCAGCACCTCATCGCCGGCAAGTGGTACGAAATTGAGTCCACATAGACCTGCCTCTTGTAATAGTCAGATGGCGCTTTAGGAAGCTCAAGGCCGTATTCTTTGGAGTAGTTGTTGAAAGAGTCATCGATCCTCCCAACCATGTAAGGAACCACTCCACCCAAATGGGAATGTATAAGCTTTAACTTGGGGAACCTTTCCAGCACCCCTTGAAAAATTAAGCTAACAACAGCCATAGTCGTATCTAGTGTAAATCCAAAAAGTGGGTAGGGTAGTCTAACCTTCTTCATTGCCTCTCCAGTGAGAGGAAGGGCAGGGTGGATTAAGATAGGTAACCCATATTCCTCCGCCTTTGCATAAATAGGATAAAATTCCGGAGAGGCAATGGGCTTTCCATTAATATTAGAAAACATCATTATCCCCTTTACCCCAAGCTCTTTGTAGGCTCTATCCAGTTCTCTTATCGCCTCATCCATATCTTGGTAGGGCAGGGTGGCATAGGCATAATAGCGTCCCGAGTATTTATGGCAAACCTTTGCCAGATAGTCATTGATCCTTTTTGCCCATATAACTCCTTCATCCGCTGATATTAATTCCACACTGGGGATAGTTAGACTGAGTATTTGGATATCAATACCATACTTATCCAAGTCTTCTATTCTGGCTTCTGGGTCATAGTGGCCAGCCCTATTTACATGGGCAATGGGAACATCCCCCAAATAGAAGACCATGGATGTGGAGCCTGTCCGTTTCATCCGCGGCGATTCTATCCTAGTTTCAATATAATCCATCCATTCCTTGGGATATAAGTGATTATGTACATCAACCGTCTTTGCCATATGTATTGCTCCTCTTTCTCAAGTCCCTAATGGTCAGGGCCTCTACTAAATAAGCTCGCTAATCCCTAATCGTTCTAAGGTGTCTTTCTTGGGAACCCCTTCCTGATCCCAACCCTGAATAGCGTAGTATTCATCTAGCATCTGTTGGAATTTCTGGGGAACAATAATCTCACCTCTAGAAGGACCTTCTGGAACAGGGTCAAAAAAGAGGCGTGCGGGAAGAGTATCATCCTCTCTCCTAAAATCCTCTCTACAATTAAAAACCCTCGTGAGATTCCAAATTCTAGCTCCAGTTTCCTTCAATTCCTCCACTGCCCAATCGTGTGAAAACAAACGGTTTAAAGCTTCAACATAATCCTCAAGCGTTAAGGCAAAATTTGCAAAAAGCCAGATTATCGAACCAATGGCTATCTTTATTCTTCAGTTACGAGTTCCGCCAGCCGGTCCAGCACCGCCTTTAGAGCCTCCAGCTCTTCTCCATAACCGGCCCAATCGCCTGCCTTGAGGTACTGCTGAGCGTTGTTGTAGTGCCGTTGAGCCTCCTCAATCAGGTTAGCTATCTCAGCGGCTACTGGCTTCTCCGGCTCTGCAGGAGCTGGCGGTTTTGGTTCAGTCGGCGGCGCCTCAGCACCAAAGATAGCCGCGATACTTCCCTGTAACGTGGGTTCCATAGCTACCTGCTCACCGGCAACCACAATAACTCGCTTCAGCTGTGGAAGCCCACCAGCCTCTGCCTGGAGGAAAACTGGCTCCACATATAGGTTGGATTTGCCTAAGGGAATTAGCAGCAGGTTGCCGCGGATAACTCGTGAACCACCACGACCCCACAGGGCAAGCTGCTCAGTGATAACGGTATCCTGCTGAATTCGGTTCTCGATCTGGCTGGGAC
>DAOWJM010000110.1 GCA_030640325.1 Dehalococcoidia bacterium
GTTCAAGGGGGCGTTATTTAGGCGCATGAAAAGCACTATCAAGGACTGGCTCAAGATTCTGGTATTGCTACTAGATGAAGCTGCCGCAGTAGCATTGGTTCTCTTCGTCCTCTGGGTGCTGAAAATAGAGATTCCTTTACCGATTGCTGTTGTTGCCGCTCTGTTGTTTGGTGGCTTGGCATTTGTCATACAGAGGGCGATTATACCTACTTTCCACAAAAAGCAAGTTACCGGAGCCGAGGGATTGATAGGTCTTGAAGGTGAGGTAATAAAACCCCTGACTCCAGTGGGAGTTATCCAAACCAAGGGCGAATACTGGAAGGCAAAATCGGCTGGTGAAAACATAGCGGTTGGTGAGGAGGTGGAAATCTTAGGAATAAAGGGGCTCACGCTAACGGTTAAGCCTAAGAATCGGTCGCTGAGGTGAGTCTTATCTACCTCACCCCTCTTAAGCCCTCATAGATAAGAGGTAAATATCTATGATGCCCGATTTAAATAGTCTTGTCCGATTGAAGGGTTCTCAGATTAAACCGGCTGCTGAAATGCTTGCCCGGGCGTTTCAAGATGACCCGTTATTTGGTTATTTCTTTCCTGACGCATCCGAAAGGAAAGGTAAGTTGCCTTATATTTTCAAGTTTTTGATTCGTTATGGCGTTTGCTATGGCGAAGTTTGTGCAACATCTCCTAATCTTGAAGGAGTTGCCGTGTGGCTTCCTTCTGAGAAAGCCGATATGGCGCTATGGAGAGTGATTCGGAGTGGGGGTTTGTCCCTCTTATTTAAACTGGGAATAAAGTCTATTTTGCGACAGATGTCTGCCACTGATTATATGTTCTCGATACGCAAACGTCACACGCCTTTTCGCCATTGGTTTTTACAGTCTATTGGGGTAGACCCTATGTTCCAGGGAAAAGGTTATGCAAGCACCTTGTTAAAAACTATGTTTGCTAGAACGGATAAGGAGCATTTACCCTGCTATCTTGAAACCCAAAGTGAAAAGAATGTATCTATTTACCAGCATTATGGATTTAAAGTAGTCGAGGAGGTTACAATCCCCGGCACTGAAATCAGTCATTGGGCTATGTTAAGAGAAAGGACTAGTTAATATTAATTATCTACCTCACCCCCTTAATCCCCCTCTCCTTTGAAGGAGAGGGGGAGGGAATAGAAAAGAGGGGCTTCGCCCCTCTTGAACACCCTCTAAGGGCGGTGGGTGGGAATAGATAAAAAGGGAGGTTATTTATGGATGAAGATACTTGGGCATCTATAGAAGATTTTGCCACGCTATTTCAGTATTGCTGGCATCGTGATTTTCCCATGGATCAGAAATCGCCAGGTGCACGACGTTCAGATTGGACTATCCATACAGGGATAGTTGTTCGTCAAATAGCTGACCTAATGGGTTTTCATTCAAGATTTGAATCTGGTAAGAGAAAAGATGCCGTGTTACGAAATACGGAACAAGACGCAGTTGCTTTAGGATGGGAATGGGAGGGTGTGTGGGGTAATGAGATTGATAAACTGAAAAGACATAAATTATGGACTTATGATAAGAATAGTGAAAGGACGCTTCAATACGCGGTTTTTATAACCTATACGCATACTTACAATATTGATAGGGTTTATGAACGTGTTTTAGCTGAATGGGAAGGTGCTCCTTATCCACTGTTGTTAATATTAATTGATGTGGAAGAATCAAAAGAATTCTTCTCACATAAAGAGTTTAAGAAAATGCAGATGTCAGTATTTCACAAAGGAAAACGTATAGAGCTTCGTTCAGCGCCAGCGTTTCCTTGGAAAGTACCCAAAACACGCTGGTCTAGAGAACTAAAATGACTAACCCCCCAATCTTAAAAGGTATAAGAATATTAGATTTTACCTGGGTGCTGGCCGGACCTTATGCTACCCGAATTCTGGCTGATTTTGGTGCTGAGGTGATTAAAATCCAGCCGCTTATGCCTGAAGCTGAGGATGAATTCAGCCGTGGCTACTATAACACCTGGAACCGCAATAAGCTGGGCATAACCCTGAACCTCAGTAAACCGCAAGGGGTGGCTCTTGCCAGGAGGCTGGTAAGTATTAGTGACGCCGTGGTCGAGAACTTTACCCCCAGGGTGATGGCTAACTGGGGCTTGGACTATGACAGCCTCAAAAAAATAAAGCCCGACCTCATTATGCTCAGTATGTCGACTATGGGAAATACAGGACCTTGGCGGGACTATGCTGGCTTTGGTCCCACTGTCCAGGCATTTTCCGGCATAACCTATCTCACTTCCTTCCCCGGCAAGCCGCCGCTGAACTTGGGCACTTCTTATGCCGACCATATAGCTGGGCTGCTCGCTTGCTTAGCCCTGCTTGGGGCTTTGGAATATCGTCAGCGGACGGGGGAGGGACAGTATATTGATGTCTCCCAGGTAGAGGCGATGGCAAGTTTATTGGGCGATGCCATTCTGGACTATACGGTCGATGGCAGGCAGGTGGAGCCGGTGGGTAATAGCTCAACTGAGGCGGCGCCTCATGGCGTCTATCGCTGTCACGGTGACGACCGATGGTGTGCCATTGCCGTGTTCACTGAAGACCAGTGGCAGGGATTTAAGCGGGCTTTGGGCAACCCACCGTGGGCTGAGGCTCGGAGGTTTGCCACTTCAGCCGGTCGGCTGAAGAATAGTGAACAGCTGAATCGGCTGGTGGAGGGGTGGACCAAGGAGCACACTGCTGAGGAGGCGATGGCTTCGCTCCAGGAGCAGGAGGTGGCAGCCGGGGTGGTGCAGGATGCCAGCGATTTAGCCCAAGACCCTCAGCTAAAAGAGCGGGGCTTCTTCATTGAGCTTGACCACCCTGAGCTGGGCAAGACCATATCTGATGCGGCGCCAATAAGGCTATCTGATACCCCGGCAAGATATATTCGGGCAGCCCCCATTTTGGGTCAGGACAATGGCTATGTCTATGGTGAGCTACTTGGTATGAACGAGGGTGAACTAACCAAGCTTAGAGAGCAGGGTGTAATATAAAGATTGTTTATCGGCGCTGTTACAAGATAAAGGAGGCATTATGTTGTTTAAGAAGATGCATGTTTTCAGAATTAAACCCGAGCAGGAGCTCGCCAGTGGGATAACCCGCTACTGCCGCCAGAATGGTATCTCCTCTGGAGTGGTCATTGGTATTATAGGCTCTGTGGGAAGCGCTAGGTTGAACTTCCTTAGGGAACTCCCGGGCAAATATGAGACCAAGGAGTACCAGGGACCACTAGAGATTGTCTGCGCACAGGGTTCTATAGCTCTTAAGGATGCTGAGCTAATCACCCATGTGCATATACAGCTTTCCAGTCCTGATGAATGCCGAGGGGGACACCTTGTGGAGGCCAGGATATTCTCCACTGCTGAAGTA
>DAOWJM010000137.1 GCA_030640325.1 Dehalococcoidia bacterium
CTCCCCCACCTGCTCAACCTGGGAAGTCTTGCCAACTGGCACCTCAGGGACAAAATAGAAAAGGTCATCAAATTTGTAGCCAGGAAAGGCTTTCATTGCCCCGATAATGAATACTCGATTGATGTTCCGTTTACCTTCAAGCACCCGGTAAACCTGGCTTACCGATATTTCCATAGCCCCGGCTAGCTCAGATAGGTTACTATAGTTCCTGACATGTAAGTCAAAAACCCTTGTTTTCAGTAGCATAGTTTACCCTTATATGCCAACTGGCAATATTATAGCCCTAAATCTGCCCTTTGTCAAGTAGCTATTTATTTAAATTTATTCAATTTAGTCAATTTCCCCCCTTAATAGGTATTGACATTTGCCATTTGGCGAATTATAATTTAACTATGGAGCAAGATAGAAGCAACGACTTAGGCGAAATAATTAGGCAGGGAAGAGTTACACAGCGGCTAACACTGAGCGAGGTTAGCGCTATGTCAGGTGTATCTTCATCGCACCTGGGTCGCATTGAGAGAGGGGAGCGTTTCCCTTCAGGCTCAATTCTGCGCAGAATCGCCGCACCTTTAGGCTTTGAGGAGAACGAGCTATTTACTCTAGCCGGCTACCTGTCTCCCGAGCCCCCGGGCATAGCTGAGAGTCATCCTCACTATGGCGGTGGAGAATTGGACCCCTATGTGGCTAGGATGTTAGCGCAGGAGCCTGTTGATGTGCAGCGCGCCGTTATCGGAATCCTCAGTATCCTAAAGAGCATTGCCAAGAGTGTTGCCAAAGAAAGCCGTTAACACCTTTTGGGCTCTTTATCAACCCCAGAAATTCGTAGGGATATTCACTCCTCTACAGGATGGAGCGTCACCTTCCTCCTGCTTGTCAGAACCAGCCTAAAGTATAATCCTGTAAGATATGCACCGAGAGCGCACAACATAAGGCAACAAATAACGAGAATTGGTGTGTGGAGAAAACGCCCACTCGCTTCTGGAAGTAAGTAGTATGCGATAGGATGGTCAATGTCGACCAATACTCCAGCAACCCCACAAAGCCAGAAAGCAAGAAGTGAAGTGAGGTGCACTTTAAAATGTGCAGTATCTCGAATCCGCATATCACCTTATCCCAACCCCAAGCTCACTGTTTATCCTTGAAATACCTGAACTTCTATGAACTCTGAACCATTACTATCGTACTAGTGTAATTCGCCAAATGGCGAATGTCAAATGCCAAATGTGTTTAATAAACGACCTCAACTCTCTCCCTTGATAAATTAGTACTTTTGGGGTATAGTTTAGCCTTAGAGTATTATTGGATAAAGAAGATTTGAAGTTATTTATTGAGCCTAAAGCCTCATTATTATTGACCACGGTAAGCAATTTTCTCACCGAGCAGGATATAAAGTCATATCTGGTGGGTGGATTTGTGCGTGATGTCCTACTGAGGAGAGATACGGCTGATATTGATATTGCTGTAGCAGCAGATGCGGTGGAGATAGCTCCCAAGGTAGCCAATGCCCTTGGTGGTAGGTTTATCCTGCTGGATAAGGTGAACAGGGTGGGCAGGGTGGTTGTGGTTGATAAGGAAGCACCATCTGGAGGTCGGTGGGAGCTTGATTTCTCCACATTTCAGGACAGCATTGAGCAGGACCTGGCGCGGCGCGATTTCACCATAGACGCCATAGCAGTTGACCTTGAGGAGTTGACCAAGGATTATGCCGATGTTCATCTCATAGACCCGTTCAATGGTTGGGCCGACCTCCAACAGGGCATGATTCGGACTGTCTCTGAGACAGCTTTTCAGTCGGATGCAGCACGCTTATTACGGGCGGTGCGCTTGGCTGCTGAGCTTGATTTCAATATTGATAGCCAGACCGAAGTTTTAATCCAGCACAACTGTCATCTTATAGCTGATGTAGCTGGTGAGCGACTGAGGGAGGAGTTACTCCGGCTTCTGGCTGTCCCTCAATCCGAGCCATTTCTGCCCTACCTTGATGACCTGGGGTTGGTCACGGCTATCATTCCAGAGCTAGCTCAGGCAAAGGGGGTCAAGCAACCCAAGGAACACTTCTGGGATGTTTTTGACCATTCAATACAGACGGTGCTCGCCGTTGATTTTCTTCTTCACGAGGGAACCTGGAAATATGCCAATGATGAGGTCTTGGCTATTGTTCCATGGTCAGAGGTGCTGGCTCAGCACTTTGCCCAGGAGGTAAGTAGCGGTAGCACCAGGAGGTCGCTGCTCAAGCTAGCGGCACTGCTTCATGATGTTTCCAAGCCTGAGACTAAAGCTATTGGTGAAGATGGTCGGACGCATTTTCTGGGACACGCTAAGCTAGGGGCAGCTATGGCAGTGGATATTCTGGAAAGGTTGAGATTTAGCAGCAAAGAGATAAAGCTGGTGGAGGTTATGGTCGAGCAGCACCTCAGACCGGGGCAGATGAGTCATAATGAACTTCCCACCCCTCGGGCTATTTACCGTTACTTTCGTGATACCGAGGAGGCTGGCATTGATATACTATTCTTAAGCCTGGCTGACCATTTAGCCACCAGGGGACCACAGCTAAATCTGGCTCAATGGCAGGAGCATACCCAAATGGTGGAGTATGTATTAGCCCAGCATTTTGAGCAGGAGAGGCTAGTTGTTCCAGCTAAACTGGTTGATGGGCATGATTTAATCAATATCTTTGGCCTGAGCCCGGGACCCAAGATTGGAGAGGTTCTAGAGGCGGTGCATGAGGCACAAGCGTCAGGTGAGGTGGCTACCAGAGAGGAGGCTCTGGCTTATATCCGTGAGAGGCTATATGGGATACAGGCAAATTCTAAATACTAATTTCTAAACTCTAAACAATATCAAATAAATAAAAACCCAAATGACCAAAACTGTTTTGAATTTGGAGATTAGAAATTGTTTAGGATTTAGCGCTTCGGATTTAGGATTTAATATATGGCTAGAAAAAATACGCTGGTTTTTATAGTAGTATTATTGCTTTTTGCCTTTGCCGTTTGTGCCCTAATCTACCCCATGTTTGGCAGGCAGGAAATGAGGCTGGGGCTGGATTTGCAGGGTGGTATTCACATGGTTTATCAGGCTGACCTGTCTTCCCTAGAGCCGGGCACAGAGTCTGAAGCCATTGATGGAGCCATAGCTGTTATTGAGCAGCGAATTAATATTTTGGGCGTAACTGAGCCGGTTATCCAGAGGCAAGGTGCAGACCGCATATTGGTTGAATTGCCCGGGATAAGTGAGGCTGAGAAAGCAAAGAGGCTCATCGGACAGACAGCATTGCTTGAGTTTCGGGAGCTGGTAGAGGGTGAAGGTGGAGAGATGGAATGGGTGCCAGCTACAGCCACCATTGATGGCAAGGAAAAGGAATTGACCAGCAGCTACTTTAAAGAGAATACCTATGTAGCTCGAGATAATATGGGCAGATTGCTATTGATTTTTGAATGGGATGAAGAGGGGAGCAAGCTATCGGAGCAAATCACTGAGCGGCTTATCGGTAAACCACTGGGCATATTCTTAAGCGGTGAGCCCCTGTTGGGAGAGGATGGACAGCCAATTGCCCCCATTGTTCAGGAGAAGATTACCAGTCGAGGTCAGATTGAAGGTTTAAGCTATAACGAGGCTACAGAATTATCTAAATTGCTCAACGCCGGGCGCATTCCAGTCCCTCTCACTCCTATCTATGAGCAAACCGTGTCCCCTATATTGGGAGCTGATTTCATTGATATGAGCCTCAAGGCAGGGCTAATCGGCATAATACTGGTTATGCTATTTATGATTATTTACTATCGCCTGCCCGGGGTTCTCGCCAGCCTGGCTTTGATTTTTTATGGAGCGCTGGTCCTGGCTATATTCAAGTTGATTCCGGTCACCCTTACCCTGGCTGGAATCGGTGGTTTTGTCTTATCTATAGGTATGGCGGTGGATGCCAATGTGCTTATCTTTGAGCGGATGAAGGAGGAATTTAGAACAGGACGAACCTTAGGGGCAGCTATTGAGGCTGGTTTTAATCGTGCCTGGACGGCTATCAGGGATAGCAATGTAACTACTTTTATTGTCTGTGGCATTCTCTACTGGTTAGGCAGCATTCTTGTCGCCGGCGCCCCGGTGATGGGCTTTGCCGTGACCTTGTTTATCGGTGTGGCTGTAAGTATGTTTACCGCCATTGTAGTTACTCGCACCTTGCTGCGCCTGTTTGTGGGCACCCCTCTGGCGCAGAAGACATCGCTATTCAGCATATACGCAGGAAGGAAATGATGCTCGATATTACCGGTAAAAGGTTTTTGTTCTTTCTTATTTCAGGAGTGCTCATCCTAATTGGCATTATTTCTTTGGTGGTTTTCGGTCTCAAGCCGGGGATTGAATTTAGTAGCGGCTCCATGCTGACAGTGAGCTTTGAGCAGGAGGTAGCCCAGAGTGAACTAAGGCAGGAATTGGTCAATTTGGGCTATCCTAATGTTATTATTCAACGCACCGGAGAGGGCGATTTCTTTATCCGCACCCGCGAATTAACCGGGGAAGATAAGGCAGCCATGGAGAGCGCCCTAACTGCCAGATTTGGCTCCGCCACCGAGAGGGAGTTCTACTCGGTATCGCCGATGGTGGCTGAGGAGACAGCCCATAACGCAGCTATTGCTGTGGCTGTGGCTGCAGTTGGTATATTGCTTTATATTACCTGGGCATTTCGCCGCATGCCCAAACCTTTCCATTATGGTATCTGTGCCATAATAGCTCTGGTGCATGATGTGGTGGTGGTAACCGGTATCTTCGCTATACTGGGCGCTATTATGGGCTGGGAGATTAATCTGATGTTTATCACCGGTGTTTTAGCCGTTATCGGCTATAGCATTAATAATACTGTGGTTGTTTTTGATAGGATACGCGAGAATTTGAAAAAGGGCATAAGCACTGATTTTGAGGTGGTGGTAAATAGCAGCCTGGTTGAGACCCTGAGCCGTTCATTGAATACCAGCCTGACCACCATATTTGTGGTATTAGCCCTGCTACTATTTGTTGGGGCATCAATTCAGAACTTCGCCATAGTTCTGCTCATCGGTGTCATTGCCGGGACCTACAGCTCACTGTGCATTGCCCCCACCCTACTAGTAGTCTGGCAGAGGAAAGAGTGGGGCAAGTTCTTACGCCCAGCTCAGGCATTAAGGTAGGTTGTGTATCTCCTTTATTGCCCTAATCAGGCGGTCAATCTTCGGTGCCCCGGAGCTGCGTGGTGATTGACCAAGAGGGTCATCTATAGTGGTGTTACCCAAGAGGACATCAAAGGTGGCTTTTACTGAGGCGGCTAAAGCGCTGAGATTGTAGCCCCCCTCCAGGCTGAAGAGCAGACGACCGCCGCATAGCTCATCGGCTAATCCCTTGATAATCCTCGCCATTTGAGCAAAGCCGGCGACACTCACCTGCATCAGGGCGAGCCCATCAGCCCAGTGGGGGTCATAGCCAGCGGAGACCAGGATAAGCTGGGGTTGGAACCGCTTGGCTGCGGGGACGATAATTTGCTCAAAGACCTGTAGATATTCGCTATCCCCACAGCCAGCGGGCAGCGGTATATTAATGGTGGCTCCTTCGGCGGCTCCGCCGCCAGTTTCCTCCACGCTGCCAGTTCCGGGGTAGAAGGGATACTGGTGAGTGGATATGTAGAGCACATAGGGATTATCATAGAAGGTTTCGTGGGTTGCATTTCCGTGGTGCACATCAAAGTCAATGATTAGGATGCGTTCAAGCTTATATCTAGCCAGAGCATACTGGGCGGCAATAGCTATATTATTAAACAGGCAGAAGCCCATAGCTCGCCGGGAGGTGGCATGGTGACCTGGAGGTCTGACCAGGGCAAAGGCGCTGACAACCTCCCCATCCATAATCGCCTCCACTGCCCGGATAACGCCGCCAGCAGCATAGAGGGCAGCCTCATAGGAGTCAGGTGACATTACGGTATCGGCATCGAGCCAGCCACCACCTTTTTGGGCTACATCCTGAATATGCAAGATATACTGCCTTTGGTGCACCAGCGATAATTCTTCAACCGAGGCTGCTCGGGGTTTGACCAGCGTTAGTTGCTGATTGAGGCCGGTCTGCTCCAGGTGGGAGATGATTGCCTCCAACCTTCTGGCATTTTCTACATGCTGCCCGGTGTCATGCTTGAGATAGATGGGGTCATAGACATAGCCTACTGTCATAGTGGTTTCCCCTTGAGATGCTGGTTTGATGATACCAGATACCATGCTCAGCAGGCAAGACGGCGCTTGAGTTAGTTCAGACAGATTGGTGACACAGATTATTATATTTCGTTTCTCCGTGGCATTGACCCCACCTCCTCCCCGTTTTAAGCAGTTCTCTTTTTTCCCACCCTCCCGCCCTATAGGGACTTCGTCCCTCTAAAACTCCCTTGCTTTTGGGGGCGTCTAAGAGAGGGGAGGGTTACCTAAATCAAAAACTTAAGGGGGGTGAGGTGCCGAAAGTTGAGGTGTCACTAAGGTACTAAAACGAGTACAAGCGCTTGAGTTCACCACCTTGATGAATTATACTGTTATAGGCACTGGTTGGAGGTGATATGATGCTGGAAGTAGAAAATCTTCGGTTGACATTAAATGGTAACTCAATAATTAATGATTTGAGCTTGCACGTTGATAAGGGTGAAATACATGGGATTTTGGGTGAAAATGGAACCGGTAAGACCACCATTGCCTATCTTATAATGGGGGTAAATAACTACAAGCCCACCGGGGGGAGGATTATTTTCCAGGGTCAGGATATTGCCGAGCTTTCTGTTTCTCAGCGGGCAAAGGGGGGGATAACCCTAGCCTGGCAAGAGCCAGCCAAGGTGGAAGGGCTGAGCGTGAGGGACTACCTCAAGCTAAGTGGCAATAATGCTGATGCAGAGCAGGCTGAACATTATCTGCGCATGGTAGGGATGGAACCAGCGCAATATTTGGATAGAGATATTGACGCTACCTTAAGCGGGGGTGAGAGGAAAAGGATAGAGCTGGCTTCGGTGTTAGCTATGCACCCCAAGCTGGCTATATTGGATGAACCTGACTCCGGCATAGATATTGTGTCATTACCTCTGATTCTTAATGGCATAGTGGAAATGAACAGGCAGGGCTCATCTGTTTTATTGATTACCCATAGTGAAAAGATGGCAGAAATAGCCCACAGGGTGTCTATATTATGTGCTGGTAAGATAATTAGAACCGGGGCGCCAGCGGAAACGAGCCTGTGGTTCAAAGATAACTGCCGAACCTGCCCCCATATCAATGAGCCAGTAGGAGAAGAACCCCTATGATCGGTTACTCGGTGGAAAAAGAATATCAGGGGATGCTTGATGCCTATGAAAAGGCTGGTGGTGATAAGAGCGCCCTACAAAGTAAGGAAGTAGCCAAACTGGTTATTCATGAGAATAGGGTGCTGAGTACCGATGGAGTTAAGGGGATAAAAATAGAAACAAAGGAAACTGAAAGCGGTGTCGACATCAACTTCCTGGTAGAAGAAGGAGCTAAGATACCCCGCCCGGTCCACCTTTGCTTTGGAATTCTCCCCCAGGAAGGACTGCAGGAAATCATTTTGAAGGTGAAGGCTGGAGATAATAGCGAGGTACATGTAATTGCCCATTGCATCTTCCCCAATGCGGTCAAGGTGATACATAAAATGGACGCCGATATAGAGATTGGAAATAATGCTAAGTTCGATTATAAAGAAACCCATTATCACGGGGAGTTTGGGGGCATTGAGGTAATCCCAAAGGCAAGGGTTAA
>DAOWJM010000098.1 GCA_030640325.1 Dehalococcoidia bacterium
CCTTGGTTGTAGCTATTTAGTAAAGGGATTAAAAGGGACTTGCGTCCCTTTCCTTGGTAGATAACATCTAGTTATGAGCTTTGACCCTCTGCGTTAGGGCTGGTAGAATAGCCATCATGAACATCAGTCCTGAAATTATCGGCTTAATAGATGAAATCAAAAGTGACAAGACTCACGGCGCCAGCCAGTTAGCCAGGCAGGCAGTTGGTGTATTGAAGCTCGCTGCTGAGCATAGCCAGACAGACAGCACTGGTGAGTTTTTGCAGGAGCAGAAAGAGATTGGGCAGAGGTTAATGTCTGCCCGTCCCGCTATGGCGCCGATATTTAATATCGTCAGTGGCTTACTGAGCAGTATATCTAAAAAAGCCACAGAAATGGATTTGGACTCAATTAGACGCCTAACAATTTCCAAGGCTGATGAATTAGCCAGCGGTTCGTTACAGGCTGTAGCTCAGATTGTGAATTATGGCTCTGAGCTAATAGACGATGGTGACAGGATAATGACTCATAGCTATAGCTCAACTGTGATAGCGGTATTAAAGGAAGCGTTTGCCAAACATAAGCATATTGAAGTAATCGCTACCCGCTCAGGTCCGGGTCGCACCGGCGAAAGGCTCGCCCAGGAGCTTGGGCTGGGTGGATTACCAGTTACCTTTATTGATGACACTGCCATTGGGCTTTATATCTCAAGGGTGAATAAGGTGATGGTCGGCGCCGACAGGGTATGTGCTGATGGCAATATTATCAATGGAATAGGAACTTATCAGCTAGCCCTGGCTGCTGAAAAAGCCGGCATCCCTTTTTATGTATTATGTGAGACGCTTAAGTTTGACCCCAGGCTAAAAAGTGGTGAGGTTGATTTGGAGGAGAAGGAGCCATCCGAGGTGGTTGAACCGGGAAGGTTGCCCCCACAGGTCAGGGTCAAAAACCCCTACTTTGATATTACCCCGCTGGAGCTGGTTACCGGTGTAGTTACTGAGAACGGTTTATTTACCCCAGAAGAAGTTATTAGCTATATGAAAAAGCAGTCGGCAAAAGGCGACTAGCTCTTATATACCTGAGCGAGTGTCTCCTTGAGCATAGGCACGGTTTGGTAGTTATCTATATCTTCAGGTGCTATCCACCTCGTCTCTTTATGCTCCCAGTCAATCTTGATTTTGTCCCTGTCTTTTATGTGGAAAAGATAAGGGTGAACCACCCATCTAACCCCCAGCCGCTTGTCTTCAATGGGTAAAGGTTTGCCCTTTTTGATTAATTCAAGGTCTTCCCGTGATAGGCTGGTTTCCTCTTCTATCTCGGTTAGGGCTTGCTCATCGGCGGTCGTCTCAATATAGCCACTAACTCCTGCCCACTTTCCCTGGTAGCTGCCAACCTGCTCACTGCGGCGCAAAATCAGTATCTCATTCTCCGATTCCAGAAAGCAGGTAACGACCTGTTTCTCCTGTAGCATAACCACCCCTATTTTAAGCTTAAAAGGTATTCCTTTAGCCAGCCCAGGGCGGTCTCGGCGGCACTTCGTTTATTTTGCTCTCGGTCTCCCTGGAAATTATGCTTCCGGCTGTAGGTTCCAGCCCTATGTGATAATCCAATGTAGAATAGCCCAACTGGTTTTTCCGGGGTAGCCCCGCCAGGTCCAGCAATGCCAGTATCAGCTAGGCATATATCGGCGGCTAAGAGCTTTCTACCACCCTGTGCCATCTCTTCAGCTACCTGAGAGCTCACCGCACCATATTGGTTGATTGTATCCTCTCTCACTCCCACCACTTTGCTCTTGACCTCATTGCTATAGGCGGTAACCGAGCCCTTATAGTAGTCTGAGCTACCGGGGACATTGGTTATTCGGTGGGATATTAGCCCTCCGCTGGCTGATTCAACAAGCCCCAGGGTTAACCCTTTCTGGCGAAGTAAGTTGCCCACTTCTTGCTCTAAACTCATATGAATCTCTCCATTATGCTGTGCCACTACACCGCACTACTGCTATTATAGCTTCCTTAAACAGCGCTGGTGCGGAAACGGTAGATGGCTATGATGCCGAATACTACGGCAAAGCCCACCAGGGCTAACATCTCTGGAACCACGGCACCGAAGTCGGCGCCGAAGAGCATCAATTTGTTGAAGCCGGTAGTTGCCCAACCGTGCGGAGTTATCTTGGCTAGGGCCTGCATCCATTTGGGGAGGATGAAGAGGGGCCACCAACAGCCCCCAAGGGGTGCCAGCACCAGCGCGGTGAGCACTGCTATAGAACCGGCACTGCGCTGGGTCTTGACCAGGGTAGCCAGCATAATGGCGAAGGCTGAGGACATAATCACCATCAGGATAGAGAGGATGATAACAGCCGCCGGAGAGAGCCCAAGGTCAGCGTTGAATGCCAAAATACCAACTACCCAGAATAGCAGTATCTGAATCAGCCCCTTGGCTGCCGTGCCGGTGAATATGCCTCCTAGGATGGAGGAGCGTCTTACCGAACCAGCCAGCAGCCGTTCCAGGGTATGGTTCTGGCGCTCGCGGACTATCGTTTCAGCACCAAGGGCAGCACCAAAAAAGACGAACATCACCAGATAGCCGGGGATAACATAATTAGACGGGTTTCCTGCCTCCATCTCTCCCACCTTATCCGTCCTAAATTCTATGAAAGATTCCCCTGTAGCTCCTTCACCTGATAAAATCTGCTGAATAACTTGCTCAATCTCAGCCGTGTCACCGGGGGCGATTAGCCCCTGCTCTATCAGCAGTTCTATGGTGGCATTGGCCGCAACATACTGTGAGCCAACCCCGGAAGCAATAGCCCGGGCCATCCCATATAGGGCAGCTCTGTCGTTGATGTCCTCGGCATCGGCTACCACCTCAAGCTGAGCACCGTAGCCCATCAGCACCCCCTCAGTGAAATCTGCCGGAAAGGCCAGGAAGCCAGCTATCTCTTTGTCCTCAACTGCCTGGTGGGCTTGGTCATAGTCCTTGAGCCAGACTATTTTCGGTTCGCCAGGCTTAAGTTGAGAATCATCTCTAGTTTCTATAGCCCCGATTATCTGATGGCTCAGGCCGTCCTCTGCCTCCTGGGTGACCAGATGAAGTTCCAGTCTGGGGTCCTCACTCTCTCCGACATTCATAAAACTAAACAGGGCTATAAAA
>DAOWJM010000109.1 GCA_030640325.1 Dehalococcoidia bacterium
AATAATTCCCTTAACATCCCAGCCCAATCTTTGTCATGAATCAAAGCCGGCACCGCCCGGATAAGAAAGGTTCTGTCACCAAAAGGCTCGATGGAGAAGCCAAATTCAGCCAGGTCTTCGTAGTGTGACCTCAACACCTCCTCCTGTCTGAGACTAACCTCAAGTGTCATCGGCTCAAGCATCCCTTGAACCTCTATCTCCCTTCGCGACCTCTGGTGTTCAATCCTTTCAAAGAGGACACGCTCATGAGCAGCATGCTGGTCAATAAGGTATAACCCGTCAGGACCCTCAGCGATGATATAGCTATTGCCTAGCTGACCCAATACCCGCAGCACAGGTAGAGATACTGCCGGGGTCGGCGGAGAGGTAGGAAGGCTATAGCCAATATCGGCGGTTGAGGTCAACATTGCCCCTATTGGCTCTGAAGGAAATATAGATTCTGTAGCCGCCGCTTCAACCTCAGGCACTGGTATTTGCTCCACCAAAGCCTGACGAACTGCCCTATGAACAGCGCTGAAAACTATGTGCTCATTACGAAATTTCACCTCACTCTTGGTAGGGTGAATATTAACATCCACCTCCTGAGCCGGCAGCGAGATATTGATGACGGCGACAGGATGCTTCCCTTGCATCAAAAGCCCGTGATAAGCCTCCTCCACTGCCCGAGCCAGCAGGCGACTACTTACCCAGCGGCGGTTGACAAAGAAGCTGAGGTAACCTCGTCCTGAGCGGCTTACTGACGGTGAACCGACCATGCCCGCTACCTGTGGTGATGGAGCCATTGCCTCACTTTTAATCTCAATCACATTCTCGGTCACCTCCACCCCGTAGACCTCAATTATGCTATCTATTAGCTGGCCACTGCCTGGTGTCCTTAGCGCCGCTCTACCATCAATGAACAGAGAAAATTTAACCTCAGGGAAGGCGAGGGCATATTGACTTACCACATTGGCGATATGACTATTTTCTGTAGCCACCGACTTGAGAAACTTCAATCTTGCCGGTATCTTGCGAAAGAGATTACGCACCGAAACCGTAGTTCCTTTAGACCGCCCTTGGCTTCCCTGACCGGCAATAGCGCCATCCTTCAAACTGAGGTAGGTGCCAACCCCCTCACTGTCAGCACAGGTAACCGTATCTAGTTGAGCCACAGCGGCAATACTAGGCAGTGCCTCCCCACGAAAGCCAAGGCTTGAGATAGACTCCAAATCCTCCAAGTTTCCTATCTTGCTGGTAGCATAGCGGTCAAAGGCAAGCTCCACCTCCCCAGGGGGAATCCCAGCCCCGTTATCGGTTACCCTGATAAGGCTCACCCCACCACCCCTGACCTCAACGGAAATCCGTGATGAGCCAGCGTCCAGCGAATTTTCCACCAATTCCTTCACCACCGAGGCTGGTCTCTCCACCACCTCCCCAGCAGCAATCCGCGATACTATTTGGGGGTCTAAAACCTTGATAGGCATATCTAATCTAGATATTACACGCTTCCGTGTAAAATGTCAATAGTTTACCCTATCTTCTCCAGCTTAGCGAAGCTCAGCAGGAGTTTCTTAACTCCTACCCCGCTAGTGAAAGCAACCACCACCTCTTTATCATCCTTCGCCGGCTGGCAGCTCACCACCACCCCATCACCAAATTGGGTGTGGCGGACATGGTCGCCAGCCTTCAGCTCCGAGCTAGCAACACTGGGAACAGAAGCCTTGCCCCGGGAATATATAGACGGCATTACCTGGCTATCTTCCCACTGCCACAAGCCGCCGCTGGCTATCAGGTGCTGCGGTATATCCTCTAAGAAGCGCGATGGTCTGTTCGTTGTGCTTGAGCCCATAAGGCTGCGGCGGAAGGCATGAACCAGATACACCCGCTGCTTGGCTCTGGTTATGCCCACATAGCATAGCCTCCTCTCCTCTTCCATCTGTTCCGGGTTGTCAAACGACTTGAAGTGGGGCAAGATGCCCTCTTCCATGCCAACAATAAACACCATAGGAAACTCCAGACCCTTAGCCTGATGTAGCGTGACCAG
>DAOWJM010000010.1 GCA_030640325.1 Dehalococcoidia bacterium
ATGGCAGAGATATTTAGAGCGGCAATGGAATTGGGTGGGGTGCTTTCCGGGGAGCATGGCATTGGCTTGGAGAAGCAGCGCTTCTTAAAGGAGGCTATGGACCCGGTAGCAATTGACATAATGAAGAAGATAAAGGGAATACTAGACCCCAACAACATCCTTAACCCGGGGAAAATATGGGAAGAGGAAGGGATATGATATGGCAGTAACCGACAAAGACAGGTATGAGCAGATAAAGAGGTTTGAAAGTGACCTGAGCCAGTGCATGAAGTGTGGCTTTTGCACCTTTTTTTGCCCCGTATATCAGGAGGAGTGGATAGAATCGTCTGTTGCCCGGGGCAAAAATATGATGATAAGGGAACTGCTGGCTGGCGAGTTAGATTATACCAAAGAGTATGCTGACCGACTTAACAAGTGTACTTTGTGCATGGCCTGCACCAGCAATTGCCCAGCTAGGGCAAACATTCCCAACGTCATTGTTGCTGCCAGGGCAGATACGGTCAAGGCTCGGGGGTTAAAATTTCCCTATAATATTATCTACCGGTGGCTCTTGCCACGCCGCACACTCTTTGGCAGTGTAGTCCGCTTTGCCTCCTGGTTTCAGGGCATTTTCCTTCCCAAGACCGAGGGCACAATCAGACATTTATCCCTGTTTCTATCGGCTCTGGGTAAGGGTAGAAATATACCTCAAATTGCCCCCAAGTTTTTAAGACAGATGGTTCCAGTGGTGAACAAGCCGCCAGCCGGTGTTGAGACCAAGATGAGGGTGGGCTATTTTATCGGCTGCATGACCGACTTTGTCTTGCCCGACTTAGGTAAACATATAATCGATTTCCTAAATAGGAACGGGGTGGAGGTGGTGGTGCCCAAGGAACAGGGTTGCTGTGGGGCACCGGTATTTCTGGGGGCTGGCGATTTTGATACCGGCCGAAAGATGGCTGATACCAATGTCCAGGCATTTAGAGATTTGGATTATGTTATTTCTGACTGTGCTACCTGTACCTCGGCACTTAAGGACTACTCCAAGTTTCTCGCCGATACCCCGGAGAGAAAAAAGGCTTACACCAAATTTGGCGACAAGGTAAAAGATATTTCTCAATTCCTGGTTGATGTGCTAAAACTGCCAGCATCAGCTTATCAACCTTCGGCTGAGGCTAGGGGCAAGAAGGTTACCTGGCATGACCCGTGTCATCTTGGTCGTCATCTGGGGATAACCAGCCAGCCAAGGCAGATTATAGGGTCAATACCCGATGTGGAATACATCGAAATGCCAGATGCAGACCGTTGCTGTGGCATGGCGGGCACATTTAGCATTTATTATTATGACCTGTCTAAGAAGATTGCTGATAAGAAGATGGAGGCTATTAAGTCAACCGGAGCTGATATTGTAGTTAGTAGCTGTCCCGGCTGTGAGATTCAGCTAGTTGACGGTATCATCAGGAATGAAATGCCGGTAAAGGTGATGCATATTATGGAGCTTCTGGAATAGATAGAAGCAGTTGAGCCTTAAGTTCCAATAAGAGGAGGCTAGCTTCAGAAGCTAGCCTCTATCTTTGTCACTTTACCCGGATTATTTAAGAGCCCGATGGCACGCCTGGTAACCCAGCTCAAAGGCTTTAATATTAACTGGAGCTATTTTGGCTGGGAAACGCGCCTGGATAGATTCCTTTATAGTTTCTATACTTATGGGAAGCAGCTCAGTGCCAAATAATGCCCCCAACATCACAATGTTGGTTGTCAACGAGCTTCCTGCTTGTTGAGCGGTTTGAGCGGCATCTAGCTTGATTATCCTGCCTGAAGCATTCCCCAGTTTTTCCAAGATTTCCTCTAAACTGGGATATTTACTTTGACCTAGGGAGACGGTGAAAGGGATGGTTGCCGCTGTATTAAGTATGACCAAGCTAGACTTTGATAGATAGGTGATATTTCTCAGTGCCTCAGAGGGCTCCATCCCTATTAGCGTGTCGCACTTTCCCAGGGGGATAAGAGGACCATATACCTCATCTCCAATTCTAATGATGCTAGTTACTGAACCGCCTCTAACCGCCATCCCCAGCACCTCGGAGCCCCTAATCTTCAGCCCCTCTTTAACTGCTGCCTTTCCCAGAAGCTCTGACATCAAAATTACGCCCTGTCCACCAACCCCGCTGATTAGTATGTTGAATTCTTTTATCATTCCTTCTCCTCAATTATAGCTTTGTATGGGCAAATCTGGGCACAGATTCCGCAACCAGTGCATAGCGAGCTGTCAATTATGGTCTTACCATCCTGTTTTAGTATCGCTGGACATCCCAAAAGTTCGATGCAGGCGTCACATTTTATATTGCATTTGTCTTGGTCTATGTAGTAGGGGATAACCTTTTCCTTCCTTTCTCTCTTTTCCCTCAGCTCAATCACGGTACAGAGCTTTCTGGAAACTATGACCGCTGGTCCATCGAACCTTATCGCTTTTTCTATGGTTTCGGTTGCCTTTTTTAGGTCAAAGGGGTCTATGACCTCGACGAATTTTACACCACATGCCCTGGCTATATCTTCAATCTTTAGCTGGATGGTCTCATCTCCGGTAGCGGTATAGCCGGTGCCCGGATGTGGCTGGAAGCCAGTCATGGCTGTAGCTGAGTTATCAAGTATTACCATGGTTATATTTGCCTTATTATAGACAGCGTCTATTAGCGGTGGTATCCCAGCGTGAAAGAAGGTTGAATCGCCCAGGTGAGCAATTATTGGTGCTTCTACCACATGGGCTAGACCATTGGCAATGCCGAAGCTGCCTCCCATGCAAATTTGGATGTCTACAGCCTCTAGCGGTGGGTTATATGCCAGATCATAGCAACCAATGTCACCGGGGTAGATGGGCTCCACATCTTTGCCATGCTCTCTAGCCACCTTTTTTGCGGCTAGCTTAATGGCGTAGAAGGAAGCTCGGTGTGGGCAGCCGGGACATAAGGCTGGTGGTCTCCACGGTAGGAGCGGAGCTGTTTCTTGCTCGAGCTTATCCAGCTCTGCGAAATCGACCGGAGGCTTGGAGTCAGTTAATCTGGCAATAGCCTCGGTGACCTTTCTGGTCGATAGCTCCCCTATTACTGGCACTAAGTCCTTACCGTGAATTTTGACCGGGATATTTGCCTCTCCAGCGATGGCTTTAACATGAAGCTCGACAAATGGCTCTAGTTCCTCTACTACCAATATCTCCCCCACTGAGTTTAGTAATTTTACCACCAGCTCCTTGGGGAGAGGGTGTGGTGTTCCAATCTTTAGTATGGAGACCTGGTCCTCAATCCCCAACCACTTTACCGCCTCTAGAGTATAACTGTATGACAATCCGCAGGCGATGACACCCAGCTTGGCTCTATCAGCTAGGCGTAGCTGATTATAGGGGAGCGTATTCACTGCTTTCCCGATTTTTTCAAACCTTTCAAGCATCAATGGCTTGTTTTTTCTAGCTTGGACTGGGGTATAGACTAACCAAGAGGGGTCTTTCTTAAAGTAGCCCCTTCTCCTTTCCCTTGACATTTCTCCCAATACTATATCGCTCCTGGCGTGCCCTATCCTGGTTACAGACCTGACTATGAACAGGTGTTTAAACTCTTCAGAGAGTTCGAAGGCGTGAGCCATCATATCTTTAGCTTCTTGGACTGAGGAAGGCTCAAGAATAGGGATGTAGCCCTGCTCAGCAATATATCGGCTATCCTGCTCATTCTGAGAGCTCCAAGCCCAAGGGTCATCGGCTGAGAGTAGAACAAGCCCCCCTTTAGCTCCTAGATAGCTGGCCATTATTAATGCGTCGTGAGCTACATTTACCCCCACATGTTTCATACATGCCATGGCTCTCACCCCACAGATTGAGGCGGCTAGGGCAACCTCAAAGGCTACTTTCTCATTGGTTGACCACTCGACATATATATCAAGCTCTTTGGCTACCCCGGCTAAGGTTTCCAGTATTTCACTTGATGGGGTACCAGGGTAAGCAGCAGCCACTTGGACCCCAGCCTCTATTGCCCCCCTGGCTATCGCCTCATTGCCGAGCACAAAAAGCCTTTCTCCAGGGGCATCTGAACTGATGGTTAATTCTTTCAATTTACCCTCCTAAATCGGCGTATTTTTGTCTTAGTTTTGGTTTTTCTATCTTGCCGGTGGGATTTCGTGGCACCTTGTCAAATATAATGCGCCTTGGTCTCTTATATCTGGGCAGATTCTGTTCGCAGAACTGATTTACCTCTTCTTCAGTCAGTGTCTCCCCGGGCTTGGGGTCGATTATGGCTAGAGCTATCTCCCCTAGCCTCTCATCTGGAATACCAATTACCCCGACATCATAAATTTTGGTATGCTGCTGGAGAACATCCTCTACCTCTACAGGATAGATGTTTTCACCCCCAGTAATAACCACGTCCTTCTTTCTATCAACAAGGTAGATAAATCCCTCGCTATCCTCTCTAGCCATATCGCCGGTATATAGCCAGCCATTCTTGATAGTTTCTGCCGTCTTTTCCGGGTTCTTATAATATTCCTTCATAACACCATTGCCCCTGACCAGCAACTCGCCAATCTCTCCTTGAACAACATTCTCACCCTTGTCATTGACGATGCGAGTCTCCCAGTTAAAGCCAGCCTTGCCGATAGCTCCCACCTTATGCTCATTTTCTATCCCCAGATGGACACACCCCGGACCCGTGGATTCACTCAGCCCATAGTTGGTGTCATACTGCATATCGGGAAAGTATTGTTTCCAATGCTTGACCAGGCTAGGAGGCACCGGTTGAGCCCCAATGTGCATTAGGCGCCAGCAGCTCAAGTCATACTCTTCTTTCTTTAGTTCTCCTCTATCCATGGCAGTTAGAATATCTTGAGCCCAGGGCACTAGCAGCCATACAATTGTCCCTCTCTCTTTATCGACGGCTTCAAATATGTATTGAGGGCTAATTTCAGTTAGCAGTGTAGCTCGACCACCTACAATCAGGCTTCCAAACCAATGCATTTTGGCTCCGGTATGGTATAGGGGTGGAAGAAGGATAAAATTATCATCATGTTTTTGATAGTGGTGACGGTTCTCTGTTATGGCAGCACACTCCATATTCTTGTGGGTGAGCAGTATCGGTTTTGGTGCTCCGGTAGTGCCTGAGGTGAAGTAGAGCCCACACCCATCCTCATCGCTTAATTCTATTTCTACTGGCTTGGGAGGAGATTTGCCTATTACCTGCTCAAAGTCCTCCATACCTTTGGGCAGGGGTTGTCCCACAAGGATATAATCCTTAATTGTGGGTAGCTGGGAGCGAATGCTCTCCACCCTCTCGGTAAATTCCTCGCCTAAAATTATTGCCTTGGCTTCAGCTATATCAGCACAGTATTTAAAATCTTGGCTAGTAAATCTAAAGTTAAGGGGCACTGCCCATGCCCCAGTTCTAATGATACCGAAATATGCCTCAAGCCAGCTAATGGAGTTCATCATCCAATGTATTACCTTATCGCCTTTCCTGATCCCTCGGTCTATAAGGGCGTTGGCTACCCTGTTTGCCCTTTCATCAAACTCCTTCCAGGTGATTTCTCTTCTTATTCTCTTGCTGGGTTTTAGTTCAATAAGCGCTGCATCATCGGGATACATTCGTCTATTTTTGGCTAGCATCTCTGATACAGTCACTTTTCCATTTACCCCCTTCTTCCAAGTCTCATCGGCAGCAAACTATTAAGCAGTATATGTAATGCTGGGGGTGAAATCAAGCTTCCATTTTGTGGGTTGGTCTTGAAAAGAAGGCTAGTATGAAGCCAATAGCACTAAGTGCAGCACAAATCAAGAAACCTAGCTGATAGCTTCCGGTTATATCAAATATGCGACCAGCCAAAACTGCTCCCAGAGCCCCACCCATGATAGCACTAAAGCTAATAGTGCCGAAGATTGCCCCGTGAGAGGTCAGCCCAAACCGCTCAGCGGTAATTAGTGGAAACGAGACTAATAAGCCCCCGAAAGCAAAGCCAAATATAGCAGCAAATAAATAGAACATCCAGACCACACTGGTTAATTGTAACCAGAGCAAAGCCATGGTTAATATGGTAAGACCTATAATTATTGCCCATTTACTCCCGGCTCTGTCAGCAAAAACACCCATGACTAACCGACCAATAATACTTATACCGCCGATAATGGCTAAAATATTGGCGGCACTAATGGCTGAAATTCCCAGTCCGATAGCATGGATGACAATATGTGTAAAGATGGTATCCAGACAAAATAGAAAGCAGAAGTATACTGCACAAATCAGCCAAAATTCCCTGGTGTGAATTGCCTGCTGGAAAGAGAGCCCTGTAGCTTCCAGATTTGAGCTCTGCTTATTTGCTACCCTCTCACCGTATGGCAATAGCCCCATCTGCTCCGGGTCGCGTCTGAGAAATTGTGCTGCCGCAACAGCCAACACCAGGGCTGTCGCGCCTATCGCAATATAGGAAAAGCGCCAGCCATAGGTAGATATAAGCCATCCTGCTGCTGGCGCCAAAATTATGATACCGATACCTTCTCCAGTGGCAGCCATGCCTATGGCTAAACCCCTTCTCTTTTCAAACCACCTAGCTACAGTTGAGAGTGGTGGAATCCAGGCGCCACTCATGCCTAACCCGACCAAAACGCCATAGAATAAATAGAGCTGCCAAATACTACTGATTTGCGACATCAGCAGGTAGCCAGTCCCCAGTAGCAAACCACAGGCGGTAACCACTATTCTTGGGCCATACTTATCAGTTAATCTTCCGCTAACAACATAGAGAAAACCACGGACAACTATGCCTACTGAGAAAGCACCAGCGGTCATTGCCCTTGACCAGCCAAATTCAGTTGCCACCGGCTCGAAAAAAATACCAAAGGTTAGCAATGTGCCATACATTATCAATATCACACAGCCAGCAGCTATGACTACTATCCAACCATAGAACAATCTTGACTTTCTTGCTTCCATTAAAGTCGCTCCTTTATCACCCAAGTCCGAGCCAATGGCTTGATTGTAGCACTGTGAGTGAAGGTAACACAAAAAGCTGACCTCAGCCATTTGCGGTAGAAGGGGCGGTAGAAGAGTGTGCAACTTGTTGTGCTTTAGCTCTAGTGCTACAATAAAATTTGACTATAGAAAGGGTATAAGTGTATGCCATTACAGGCTATAGTGGTTAAAGGGGCTCGCGAGCATAACCTCAAAAATATAGATGTAGTTATCCCCCGTGATAAGCTGGTAGTTATCACCGGTGTCTCTGGCTCGGGTAAGAGTTCACTGGCATTTGATACCATCTATGCTGAGGGGCAACGCCGTTATGTGGAGTCTCTATCTGCCTATGCTCGCCAGTTCCTGGGCAGGATGGAGAAGCCCGAGGTTGATTATATTGAAGGCTTAAGCCCAGCCATCTCTATTGACCAAAAGGGTCCCAGTAAGAATCCACGGTCTACAGTGGGCACGGTAACCGAGACCTATGATTACCTGAGGCTGCTTTTTGCTCGGGTTGGGCATCCTCATTGCCCCAAGTGCGGGCGTGAGATTGCCATGCAGACAGTGCAGCAGATTGTTGATGCTGTTCAAAATATCCCCAGTAGCAGCCGCATCATGATTTTGGCGCCACTGATAAGAGACCGTAAGGGTGAGTATCAGGCGGTGTTTGATGATTTGCGCAAGGCAGGCTATGTTAGGGTTCGGGTTGATGGGCATATCTATGACCTGGCTGAGGAGTTTCAACTGGATAAGAACAAGAAACACTCCATTGAGGTGGTGGTGGACAGATTGGTAATCGGGCAAAGCGACCAGAGTCGCATTGCTGACTCGGTGGAAACTGCCCTCAAGCTTGGGGCTGGGGTGGTGCTGGTGTCTATTGTTGACGGTGAGGAATTGTTGTTCTCGGAGCACTTTGCCTGCGTGCACTGTGGGGTTAGCCTGGGTGAGATTGCCCCCCGAACCTTCAGCTTTAATTCACCTCATGGCGCCTGTCCTACCTGCACTGGCTTGGGGATTAAGCTGGAGATAGACCCTGAGCTAGTCATCCCCAATAAGGAGCTTTCCATCGCTGAAGGGGCAATCCATCCTTACCAAACACAGCTCTGGTATTTTGACCAACTTGATAATTTGGC
>DAOWJM010000123.1 GCA_030640325.1 Dehalococcoidia bacterium
AGGCTGATGCCTTGTCGGTGAAGATTTTCCAGGGCAGCTGCTTTAAGCCCATAGCCCTCGGTCAGGCGGTGGGGTATGTATGGAATGACCTTACCGCCAACGCTTGATAGCCCCTGGACGAGCAGGGCAGTCGCGGTGATGCCATCAGCATCAAAGTCGCCATAGATAGCAATGTTTTCTCCTGAGAGCAAGGCTCGGTAAATCCTGGCTACCGCCAGGTGGATATCAGGGAGCAGGGATGGGTCGCCTGACAGGCGTTTATCGCCGGTGATGAATGGTTCTAACTGGGAAGGCTCAGTGAGACCGCGATTATATAGAAGCTGAGCTACTAGAGGGGGAAAACCCGAACTGCTGACCAGACGCTTGTCTGGAGCCGGCGGCAGCAAGTTCCAACGATAATGATTCAAGTTTACCCCTCTGAGTACTCTCGGAAGACCAGGACTGAGTTGTGACCGCCAAAGCCGAAGGAGTTAGACAGGGCGGTGGCGACCTTGGCTCGGCGAGCTACATTGGGCACATAATCTAAATCGCACTCAGGGTCAGGGTGGGTGAGGTTTATCGTCGGTGGTATAACTCCGTTCTGGATAACCATAATACATATTGCTGCCTCAACGGCACCAGCACCACCAATAAGGTGCCCTATCATTGACTTGGTGGAGCTTATCGGAATTTTATAGGCATGGTCGCCGAATGCGGTCTTTATCGCCATGGTCTCCACCTTGTCGTTTAGTGGTGTGGATGTGCCATGAGCATTGATATAATCAACTTCGTTGGGTTTGAGTCCGGCCTTATCAAGTGCTATCTGCATCGCTCTGGCGGCACCCTCTCCTTTTTCATCTGGTTGGGTAATATGATAGGCATCAGCACTGGCTCCATAAGCTATAATTTCAGCCAGAATATCGGCCCCTCGCTCTTGGGCATGGGCAAGATTTTCCAGGACAAGAATGCCAGCTCCTTCACTGATAATGAAACCATCCCGTTCAGCATCAAAGGGACGGGAGGCTAGTTGTGGCTCGCTGTTTCTTGTTGAAATAGCTTTGAGAGCATTGAAAGCGGTAATGCCTATCGGGTTTATTATCGCCTCACTGCCGCCGGCGAGCATCGCCTGGGCATCACCATGCTTTATTAGTTCATAGGCAGCTCCTATGGCATCGGAGCCACTGGAGCAAGCCGATGTGGTGCAGAAGTTTGGTCCTTTAGCCCCCAGCGCAATTGATACCTGCGCCGCAGCCATATCAGGTATCATCATTGGAGCCAGGAAGGGACTCACTCTATCTGGACCTTTTTCTAATAACACTCCTATTTGTTCAAATAGGGTGGTTAGTCCACCAATACCACTGCCAATTATGATACCGATACTATCTTGATTACTGGGGTCGATTTTTATTCCAGCATGCTCCACCGCCTGCAGGCTGGCAGCTACTGCCAGTTGAGCGAAGCGGTCCGTGCGGTGGGCATCCTTGCGGCTTATGTAGTCGGTTGGCTCAAAGCCCTTTACCTCACCAGCAAACTTGGTTTCAAAGGGCTCGGCGTCAAACAGGGTGATATAATCAATCCCGGACTTACCGGCAACGAGACCTTCCCAGCTGGTAGTGACATTCAGACCAAGCGGGCACAGAACACCAAAACCAGTAACCACTACTCTGTTATTCATACTTGACATAACTAGAAAAACAATTCCTCCTATCTAATTAGCTATGAATTGTTTCCTGAAAAATTAATTAATCTATTTTTGCACAATTTCAACTTATCTGCAAGGACGGCTTTGGTTTGACCGGCGGAGAATATCAAAATATAATGCTCGTGTGCACACGAATGGAAGCTCGGAAATGCCAAAGATTGCCTTAGATACTGTAGGCTGTAAGCTCAATCAAGCCGAGACCCAGCTTTTAGCCCAGCAGTTTGCCCAGGCGGGGTATAGGCTGGTATCGGCGTCTGGCGAGGCTGATGTCTACATACTCAATACCTGCACCGTTACTCATGTTGCCGACCGCAAGTGCCGCCGCCTGCTCAGACTGGCACATGGGCGAAATCCTGATGCCCTGGTGGTGGCTGTTGGTTGCTATGCTGAACGAGCCCGCCAGGAGCTGGCTCAGATTGAAGGGGTTGACCTTGTCCTGGATAACAGTGAAAAATTGCATCTACTACGGCTGCTGGAGGAGTCTGGGCGCCTGAGCAGCTCGCTCTATGGTCAAAGAGGTTCAACTATAATTCGTGCTGATTTCAGGACTCGCGCTTTTATTAAGGTTCATGATGGTTGTAACAGCTTCTGCTCCTATTGCATTGTGCCCCTGGTGCGGGGTAGGGAGAAAAGCACCCCCATTGACCAGGTGGTTGCTGATGTCAAGGACAGAGTTGCTGAAGGCTATAAAGAGGTGGTGCTAACCGGAACCGAGATTGGCTTATATAACTATGATGGGATTAGTCTAAGGGGGCTGCTTCAGCACATCTTGACCGAGACTGAGGTAGCAAGATTGAGGCTGTCCTCTCTCCAACCCCAGGAAATAGCCCCCGAGCTTATCAGGCTGTGGCGTGATAACAGGCTATGCCGCCATTTTCACCTCTCTTTGCAGAGTG
>DAOWJM010000147.1 GCA_030640325.1 Dehalococcoidia bacterium
AATTCGCAGGCAAGGCAGTTGTCAAAGAGGACTTCGGTGGCGGGGAACTCCTTTTTCTCACCATCAACCTTTATCGCTACTTTATCCCCTTCCCAGGTGATATCATCCAGCTCATCTCTATCCTTGCCCACAAGCCGTTCCACTTTACTGAGGTCAATAATTCCCGGGCAGGGGACACCCAGAATTACCACATCCTCTCGGGCTACCTTGTTATCCTGTATCAGGCTGACGATGGAGCGGCTATCGCAGCCTTTAGCCACGATGCCAACTCGACCCTTTACCTCGGTTAGGAAATTGGCTAGATTATTGACGATAAATGGATTGATTACCAAGCGGTCGGCATCGTTTTTATCTTTAGTTATCAGAGGGGTGGTGGTAAACTTCAGGCTCCCCGGTTCAAAGCCGATAATCCAGTCAACTTTGCCTTGCTCTAGCAGTGCTTTAGCCTGGTGCTGTAGCCTTTGTTCCATCTCCCCGTCTTTCTTCGGGAAACAGTTGGTTAGGACCGATTTCCTTTAGCCCTTTGGTCACCTCAGCCACTACCTCGGTGAACTTTCCCCCTTCTGAAGCTGAAACCCAACTAGCCTGAATCCTCTGGGGCTCAATGCCCACAGACTCGAGGAATTTCTTGGTTATGGCTACTCTCCTTCGGGCTCGGTAGTTTCCCGTTTGATAGTGGCACTCACCAGGGTGGCAGCCTGAAATCAGCACGCCATCAAAGCCTAAGCGCAAAGCCTTAAGGATGAACAGTGGGTCCACTCTCCCTGAACAGGGGACCTTTATTATCCTTATGTTGGCTGGGTATTTCTTGCGGCTGGTTCCAGCCAAATCGGCACCAGCGTAGCTACACCATCTGCAAAGGAAACCGACCAGCTTGGGTTCCCATTCCGTCTCTTGCTTCATCCAGACCTCTGAGAAGTAAAGCCGTTAGCCATTGTATCATAGGTGACAGACAGCATCAAGCGTGTGTGCCCATTCCATACCTTGATGACACCTCGACTTTCGGCACCTCACCCCCTTAGACATTTACTTAGCAACCCACCCCCTTTAAGCACCCAGAAAAATCTTCGATTTTCCTGGGGAACCCGCTTTCTGAACTCTCTATTCTCTGGGGTGTTTTAGGGGGGCGCTAGCCCCTGTAGGGTGGGAGGGTGGGAAGAAAGAGATATTGAATTGCCTTCTCGGCTGCCGCACTGCTATACTTTCCCCAAGAGCTTTAGAGCTATGAAAACCAGCGATTTCGATTACAGCCTTCCCTCTGAGCTTATTGCCCAAACCCCCGTTGAACCAAGAGACCAATCGCAGCTTATGGTTCTGAACCGCAGCCATAGTTCAATCCAGCACCGCAGGTTTTTTGAAATAGTCGATTATTTACGAGCTGGAGACGTTTTAGTATTTAACGATAGCCGTGTTATCCCAGCTCGGCTTAGTGGCAGGAAGGTTGATACCGGCGGTAGGGTGGAACTTCTGCTGCTGCGTCAGCTTGATACCGCTGTCTGGGAGGCATTAGTAAAGCCCGGTAAACGGGTCAATATTGGCACCAAGGTTGAGATAACGGCTAATTCCATGACAGGCGGTGGACATAAGGCTGAGGTTTTGGCTGAAATAACCGGGCAGGGGCAGGATGGAATAAAGGTGATAAGCTTTTCTGATGAAACGCTATTACCGCAATTAGGCAAAATTCCGCTGCCACCATACATACACACGCCTTTGACTGACCCTGAGCGCTATCAGACAGTCTATGCTCGAGCACCGGGCAGCGTAGCAGCGTCCACTGCTGGGCTACATTTTACCCCTGAACTGCTCGGCGAGATAGAGCAAAAAGGGATTCGCTGCCTATTTGTTACCCTCCATGTAGGGCTTGACACCTTTCGACCGGTTAGAGAGGATGACCCACTAAAACATCCTATCCATAAGGAATATGGTATGCTAAGTCAGGAGGTAGCCAGTCAATTATCCCGGGCTAAGAGGGATGGGCGGAGAGTCATTTGTGTTGGCACTACCACAGTGAGAATTATAGAGGAGGCAGCTCAAGCGAGTAAGGCATCTCTTTTACAGCCATTTGAGGGCTGGGTAAGCCTGTTTATTTTGCCTGGATACCAGTTCCGCATGGTTGACGCCCTTATAACCAATTTTCATCTACCTCGGTCAACACTGCTGATGCTGGTTGCTGCCTTTGCTGGTAAAGCCCTTATTGCTCAAGCTTATGAGGAGGCAATAATCTCCCACTACCGTTTCTATAGCTTCGGTGATGCCATGCTAATTTTATAGCGTGGAAAAGTATCTCCTTTACAAAGCCAATTTTTCAGGCTAAAATAGATACGATTCTGCGGGAGTAACTCAGTTGGTAGAGTTCCTGCCTTCCAAGCAGGCTGTCGCGAGTTCGAGTCTCGTCTCCCGCTCCAGTGGCTCTAAAAGGAATGCCTGTCTCGCTAAAATATCACCTCTAAGAGGATGGATTCCCCTTCTCCTTCAACGCCTTTACCACTTTCTCAGCTGTTATTGGGAGTTCCTTAAACCATACCCCTGTGGCATCATGGATAGCGCTAACCACCGCTGGAGGTGGGCTGACAATGCTGCCTTCGCTTGCCTCCTTAGCGCCAAAAGGACCATCAGGGTCATTGGTTACTATATCTATTAACCTTATATTGGGTATGTCTGTGGCGAGAGGCATTTTGTAATCCAAGAAAGTGGGGTTCAGTGTTTTACCCCTATCCATTATAAAGTCCTCATATAGAGTTTGCCCCAATCCCTGAACAGAAGCACCCTCAATCTGACCCTCAGCCGTTATCGGGCTGAGCAGCCTCCCACAATCGGAGGCAATGGTAAAATCGGTAACAGTTATCTTTCCCGTTTCCATATCTACCACCACCCTGGCTGATTGGGCAGTGAAGCTATAAGAAGTCCCGCCATTACCGATGCCGGTAGTAAGGTCTAAAGGCTCTAAGCCGTAGCTGGAGTAGCCGCTGCCCAGGATAACCGCACCTGTCCCCGAGTAGCAGGCAATCCTGGCTAGCCTATTGAATGGCATGCTTTTTTGGGGGTCAGACTTGACCCAGACTTCTCCGTCTTTAATCTCTACATCTTCAGGCTTTACCTGCCAGGTTTTGGCAGCGGCTTCTAAGAGCTGTTTCTTGGCTTCGCGGGCGGCTTTTTGGGTTGCCTGCCCAGCAAGGATAGTTACCCGGCTACCATAGCTGCCGGGGTCAACAGGGGTGTAGGCAGTATCCACTCTCTTTATATCTATATTCTCTAATCCGACCCCTAGTTCCTCAGCAGCAATCATGCATAGTACAGTGTCGGAGCCCTGTCCACAATCGGTAGCTCCGGTAATAAGATTCACCGTCCCGTCCTCGCAAACCCTGACGATTGCGGCACACGATTGGTGTCCCAACTGTCTTGCCCCACCGAGGTATGAGGTGCCTGACAGTCCAACACCCCAAGAAATATTGCCCTCTTTTCTCGGCACTTTATCTCGGTCTCGCCAGATTGGGTCCTCACTGACCCTCCGGATAGCTTCCTTTATGCCACATGTTTTGAGCGTTACTTTATTGATGGTCTCATACACCTCGCCCGGTTTTGGGTTGTCAATAGCATTTCGCATCCTCATCTCGACCGGGTCTATCCCTAGTTCTTCAGCCATCATCTCCATCTGAATTTCAGCAGCAAAGCGGGTGTGGATAATTCCATGCCCCCTCATTGCTGCCCCCATGGGGTTGTTTGTGAAGACCCGGTAGGCATCATACTTGAAGTTGGGCAGCTTGTAGGGTAGGGTCGTGGCAAACCCGGCAAGATACATGGTGAGAGGACCAACAGCGGTATAGCCACCGCCATCGGCGATAACACGATGTTGTATCGCCATTAGTATTCCATCCTTTTTAACCCCCATCTTGCTATAAACAATCATGCTGTGTCGGCGCCGGCTGGTCATAAGCTCCTCTTCCATGCTTTCAACATACTTGACCGGCTTTCCTGTCATTTTGGACAGCAGGACAGCGCAGAAATCACCAGCCAGGGAATCGTTTTTTGTCCCGCC
>DAOWJM010000033.1 GCA_030640325.1 Dehalococcoidia bacterium
GAGGGGGCAAACCTGCAAAGGGCTAACCTGCGGGGGGCAACGCTGCATGAAACTCACCTCCAGCAGGCCAACCTGAAATACTGCGACCTACGAGGTGTTGAGACCAATCTGGTTAAAGCCGACTTGGAAGGAGCTCAACTCTATGCCGCTGACCTCTTTCAAGCCGACATAGAAGGAATAAACTGGGGCTCCAAGTATATGGTGGGGGAAGAACAAGAGTTTAGAAGGGAAACGGAGAAAGACAGAAAGCATGAGCTGATAAAGGAAGCGGCGAGTGTCTATCGCAACCTCAAAAGATGGCATACTGAACAAGGCATGTATAACATAGCCGGCGAGTTCTTCTTTCGTGAGATGACGGCAAGGAGAAAGGTGCTGGAATGGCGGCCCAATCCCATCCCCAGAGCATGGTCTAAGTTTATTTCTTTTACCTGTGGCTATGGCGAAAGACCATTAAGAGCTATTATATGGGGTGCTTCGGTAATATTCGGTTTAGCACTTGTTTATTTCATCATTGGCTCAATATGGGAATGGTGGGCTCTTTGGAATTCTCTTTATTTTAGTATAGTGTCCTTCACCGCTTTAGGCTATGGTAGTTGGTTTGAAATAACTAACGACTGGATGAAGGGAATCGGTGCCTTCGAGTCGTTTATAGGGGTCTTCACCATAGCCCTCTTCTTGATAACCTTTGTTAGAAAAATGACCAGGTAAGGGGGACAAAGCGGGTTCCCAGGAAAATCGAAGATTTTTCTGGGTACTTAAAGGGGGTGAGGTTGAATGAACCCAACCTACTAGAATAAACCTGTTCAATATGATTTAATGTCTGGGGGTTCTCGAGCTACCCGTAGTCTAAACAATAAAGGAGGAAACCAAAAATGGAGGAATATCCCATAACTATTGGTGTTGAGTATTCAGAAAGACTTTCACGGCTGACCACCTTCTTCAGGGGTATCATGGTTATACCTCAGTCTATCGTCATAGCTGCTCTTGGTATAGCTGCTAGCGTCGTCCTTTTTATCTCCTGGTGGGCTATCTTATTTATTGGCAGATATCCTAGATGGGCGTTTGACTTTGTTTCCGGCTATCTGCGCTGGACAGTGAGAGTGAATGGCTATACTTACTATTTAACCGATAAATATCCACCATTCAGTATGTCTTAAAAAAGGTGCCAAGGCAAGCTCGAGAGCCTGTTTTTATAAGAACGATGCGCATATCAAAGCTATTTGGTAAGACCCAAAGAGAGGTGCCCGCTGAGGCGGAAACGGTCAGCCACCAGCTACTGCTGAAGGCAGGTATGATACATCAGGTAGCCGCTGGTATCTATTCATATCTGCCTTTGGGCTGGAGGGTGCTCAAAAAGATAGAGAATATAATCAGGGAAGAGATGGATAAAGCCGGCGGACAGGAGCTAATGCTCCCCGTTCTCCAGCCTCTGGAACTGTGGCAGAAAACAGGAAGAGACCTGGCTTTCGGCAAAGGGCTTTTCACACTCTCCGACCGCCGGGAGCGCAAACTGTGCCTGGGACCAACCCATGAGGAGGTAATCACTGAACTGGTAAGATATAATGTCCAGAGCTACCGTGACCTGCCCCTTCTTCTGTATCAAATCCAGACCAAGTTCCGTGACGAGCCTCGCCCCAGAGCCGGGCTGATTAGAGTCCGCGAGTTCACCATGAAGGACCTCTATAGCTTTGATACCAGTGAACAGGGGCTAAACCAAAGCTACGATAAGATGCTACAGGCTTACCAGAATGTCTACGCTCGCTGTGGTCTGCCCACCTTACTGGTTGAGGCTGATAGTGGCGCCATCGGCGGCAAGGAGTCCCACGAGTTCATGATTATCACCGAGAGCGGTGAAGACGAGATTATCTACTGTGACAATTGCCGATACGCAGCTAATGTGGATAAGGCTGAGAGCATCAAGGGCAAAATAGAACCAGAGGAGCCGTTGCCACTGGAAGAGGTTGCCACACCAGGTGTCGGCACTATTGAGCAGGTATCAGATTTCCTCAAGGTGCCCAAAGGCCATACCCTTAAAGCAGTATTCTATATCGCCGACGGCAAGCTGGTCTTTGTGGTCATCAGGGGAGACATTGAGGTAAACGAGGTAAAGCTAAAGAACGCTCTGGGCTGCGTTGAACTCCGCCTAGCCACCGAGGCTGAGGTTATAGAAGCCGGTATAGTAGCTGGGTCAGCATCAGCCATAGGCATGAGTGGCATCAAAATTATTGCCGACGATTCCATAACCTCGGGGGCAAACTTTGTTGCCGGCGCCAATAAACCCGATACCCACTTTAGAAATGTCAACTACCCCAGAGACTTCGGGGTTGACCTGGTGGTAGATATAGCTCAGGCTCGTGCCGGGGAGGAATGCCCCAGGTGCGGAAGCAAATTATTATCCACCCGCGGCATCGAGGTGGGGCACATCTTTAAGCTTGGCACCTTCCTCAGCGAAAAATTAGGCGCCCTTTTTATTGACCCCAATGGCGTGTCTCACCCCATCATCATGGGATGTTATGGCATTGGTCTTGATAGGTTGCTGGCAGCAGCCATAGAGCAGAGCCACGATGCTCAAGGCATTATCTGGCCTATGTCTATTGCCCCATATCACATCTATCTTTGCCCCCTGCATCTGGAAAACCCAAAGGTGGCAGCCGCTGCTGAGAAAGTCTATAGCGAGTTAGAGAGGCAAGGCTTGGAGGTGCTCTTTGACGACCGCAAAGAATCGCCGGGGGTAAAGTTCAACGACGCCGACCTTCTGGGGATACCCATTAGGGTTACCATCAGCCCCCGCACCCTAGAAAAAGATAGCGTAGAGATAAAAAAACGCTCCGAAAAGGAATCCGAGCTTGTGCCACTGAAGGGGATAGTAGCCAAACTCAAGGAGCTTAGTCTAATCTTAGGTGCGTAAGGTAGCCCCAAGCTGTTTGGATAGCTTATCTAGGATTTGCTGCTGAACCTTATTGACCTCTTCATCAGTTAAGGTATGGGTTGGCGATTGGAAGGTAATTCTATAGGCGAGGGATTTCTTGCCTGACGGAAGTTGCCCCCCAGTATAGACATCAAATATGATAACCTGACTCACTAATGGAAAGCCCCCGATAATATCCTGCACCTGGCGATGGGCTACTCGTGAATCAACCACCAGAGCAATATCCCTAACTATGGCAGGAAAGCGGGGTATAGGCTGGAATAATTTATGACCTATGGTAAAGGGCAAAAGTGCTGTCAGATTGATTTCAAATAGATAAACGTTCCCCGAAATCTCAAAGGCGTCCAACACCTTAGGGTGTAGCTCACCGATAACGCCCAGTCTATTATTGTCTATAGCTATAGCTGCTTGTTTAGTTGGGTGTAAGCTCTCATCCCCACCCGGTTCAAAGCTAGCTTCCACACCCAGGTGGCGAAGTAAGCCCACAACTATTCCCTTAGCATCAAAGAAATCAAGCGCCTCATCCCCACCACGCCATGATTCTTCAAATCTAGGTCCACTCAGTATGCCACACAGCACCTCAGGCTCATTGGGCAAGTCATTCGGTCGCGGTAGGTATACCTTACCCAGTTCAAAGAGCCTGATACTGCCGTCTTCGTGCCTCCTATTTGCCCAAAGGGCAGCTAAAAGGTTAGCCCGTAGGTTAGGGCGAAGATACTCCTGGTCTGCAGTCATGGGGTTAGCTACACGCAAGGGCACAGGTTCAAGGGGATGAGGTTCGGGCAACAGCTTGTTTAGCAATTCCAAACTGGTTAAGGAATAGGTGAGCACCTCCTGAAAGCCATAGCCCGTAAGGCTACGGCTCACCTCCTGCTTAAGGCTGAGGATAGGTTCGGGGTCTTTTCTGGGCACCGGCTGGCTGAGCATGGTAGCTGGAATCTGGTCATAGCCAATAATACGGGCTACCTCCTCTATAAGGTCTTCAGCCAAGTGTATATCGCTTCGCCAATAAGGGGCGGTAACCCAAACCTCCGAAGCTGAACCTGCTGGTTTACAATCAAAGCCCAAGGAAGCCAGCGCGCCTATTATCTGGTCAAGACTGAACTCAACACCTAAAAGGCTGCTTACCCTGCCCGTTGATAACAAGATGGGCTCCTGCTCTTGCTTTCCGGGATAAGCATCAACCAAGCCCTTGGCTGCTTCGCCACCGGCTAGCTGGATGAGCAACTGGGTAGCCCGTTTAACCGCCGGTAGAGTCAGCTCAGGACTAATTCCCCGCTCAAATCGCAAGCGAGCCTCGCTGGGTAAATTTAGGCTGTTACCGGTATGATAAATGCTCGCCGGGTCGAAATTAGCCGCTTCTAGCAGTATGGCAGTGGTCTGCTGGGTCACCTCGCTATCAGCACCGCCCATAACCCCAGCGATAGCCACTGCCTGCTCTTGGTCAGCAATAACCAGCATATCCTCAGAAAGAACCCGTTTTGCCCCATCTAGGCTGATTAAAGCTTCGCCCTTATCAGCCCGGCGGACAATGATTTTCTTACCTCCGATTCGGTGATAGTCAAAGGCATGCAGTGGCTGTCCATATTCCAGCATGACATAGTTGGTGATATCTACAATGTTATTTATCGGGCGCATGCCACAAGCCAAAAGTCGCTGTTGCATCCACCCAGGGGAGGCAGCCACCTTTATCCCGGCAATCAGGCTGGCGCAATACCTGGGACATAGGTCAGGGTCAACAATCTCTATTGATATCTGACGGTCTATAGGAAGCGGCGCTTCATTATAGCCAACATCGGGGAGATGAACTTCTTGCCCGGTCAGGGCGGCGACCTCTCTGGCTACTCCGATTACCGATAGGCAATCAGGGCGGTTTGGAGTTATATCCAGGTCAAAGATAACATCACCCATATAATCAACCAGCGGGGTGCCAACAGGGGCTTCTGCAGGCAAAACCATGATTCCCTCATGGCTATCAGAGATGCCAAGCTCCTTCTCCGAGCAGACCATCCCAGTGGAGACCACACCCCGAATCTTAGCTGGTTTCAAGCAAAATGCCTGCCCGCTATGCCCATCTATAAGTTGGGCGCCGACATAAGCAAAAGCTACCTTATCGCCGAGCCTGAGATTCGGCGCCCCACAGACCACTGTTTGCTTCTCGGTGCCTAAGTCAACAGTAGGCAGACTGAGGCGGTCAGCATCGGGATGAGGATTGATAGCAACAATCTGCCCGACAACGATACTTTCCCAATCGCCACCAATAACCTGCCACCCTTTGACCTCGGTGCCTGCCATGGTCAACCTCTGGGCTAAATCAGCCGGGGGCAAGCTAACATCTACATATTCCTCAAGCCACTTCAGTGAAACCTTCATAACTAAAACCTCAGAACTGCCTTAGGAATCTAAGGTCGCTACCATAAAATAATCTGGTATCATCAATCCCGTAGCGGAGCATAGGCAGGCGGTCTATGCCCATACCGAAAGCAAAACTGGTATAAACCTCGGGGTCAAGACCACCGCGCTCCAGCACCTGGGGATGGGTCATTCCCGCTCCCAATATCTCAATCCAGCCGCTATTACCACACAATCGGCAGCCAGCACCACCACAGACCGAGCATTCTATAGCCATCTCAACGCCGGGCTCAACAAAGGGGAAGTAGTCACAGCGAAAGCGCACTTTCCTATCCTCACCAAAGAAACGACGAGCAAATTCATAGAGGGTACCCTTTAGCTCAGCCATGGTAATGCCCTTATCTACACCCAGACCATCAATCTGATAGAACATAGGGGTATGAGTAGCATCACTAGCCTCATAGCGATAGACCTTACCCGGTATAACTACTCGTATCGGAGGGTTCATCTCCTCCATAATCCTCATGTCCACCGAGGTAGTGTGAGTGCGCAGTAGCATGGGTCTTTCCCCACTCTCGTTTTTATAATCAACCCAAAGTGTAGCCATGGTATCGCGAGCCGGGTGGTGCTTGGGGATGTTCA
>DAOWJM010000031.1 GCA_030640325.1 Dehalococcoidia bacterium
TAATTCGTTGTTCTTCGCATTTAGTGCAACGAGGTCTATTTCTGGCCTTGGCATACTTGGCAAACCAATATCCACTTTGTCTTGCTTTGTAATATCAACCTTAACTGATTGCCTAACCCAGTAACCTTCTTCCTCTAAATACTGTTTTACAATTTCTTCAAATGCATTCATTTATTGTCCTCCTTAATCAAATATCGCTATTTAATACTAAAGCTCTTGTAAAGCCTTCTCAAAATCCCTTACTTTGGGCGGCTTTTTGCCTTTGCCTGGTTCGATAATGTAACCTTCTTCTCTCAAACGGGCAGCAGCCTATTTAGACTTTTCTACAAAGCATCTCATAAATGGTATTTTGCTATAAAACACACTTTAAATCAAAACGAGCCATAATTTAGAGTTCAATTACCTCTGGTTTCAAGCTAAAAGGAGCATAATACTCAATTTTTACAGGACTAATCTTATAAACAGCATAATTTGGGTCACCCGGGCCAGTGAAAAATTGCCTTAGCCCATCACGCCAATTATTTCGTTTAATTTCAGGGTCATCAAAAATATCTGCTTTCCCAACCATTATTACTGTTGGTGAATCAAATTTTTGGGGATCAATTGCGGAAAGACAGCAGACATTAGGATTATTCTTGATAATGCTCACTTTTTGACTTGATGAGTAAGTTGCACCCCAAATGCTTAAGTCATCTCCCATTCTTCCAGTCATATATCTTGAGCGGGGAATATTATCTTTTGAGGTTGATAGAATGAATAATCCGAACTGATTAAATACGTTCTTCACCTTTTCCTTTAGGTTATCTGCCATAATCCTCCTTCCTCTTGGTAACTCTCTCCTCACAGCCCCACCAAAGCCTTCTCAAAGTCCTTTACCCGGGGTGGCTTTTTGCCCCTCCCCGGCTCAATAGTGTGCCCTTCTTCTCTTAAATGGGCGGCTTGGGCTTCCACCCCGCCGGGATATTTGGGGTTTAGTTCCCCGCCGACTTTGAGCGTCCGCCAGTAGGGAGTAATGTCTTGCTTTCCTTCAGCGGTGGCTTCCTCGGCGGCATGAGCTGCGATTGAGGCGAAAATTCCAGTAGTTATCGGGTAGCCGATGCTGGCACCATGCTTTTGAGCCAGCCTGGCACGGATTTGGTTTATGGTGGTGAGCTTACCCCTGGGAACTTGCTTCATGATTTCATCCACTTCTCTTGGTGCTGGGATAACAATCGTGCCTGTCCCCCATCTTTTGCTCATCCTATCGGTGATTTCTACCACTCTTGGCAGGTCTTTATCATCTGCCAGTTTCTCTCGCCAGGATTTGCGTGGTTTAGCCATAGTTTCCCTCCTCAGTCCTCCCTGTATTCTTCACCAGCGTTTTTCTCAATCTTAAATCTCCTCTGGGCTGGTAATCCTGCCCATTATAGCGCTGGCGGCAGCGACGGCTGGATTTGAGAGATAGACCTCTGATTTGGGGCTGCCCATCCTGCCCACAAAATTGCGGTTGGTGGTGGAGATGCAGCGCTCGTCAGCAGCCAGCACCCCCATATGTCCCCCGAGACAGGGACCACAGGTCGGGGTGCTGACCGCAGCCCCAGCCTTTATAAAAGCCTCTATAAGCCCCTCAGTCAGGGCGTCAAGGTATACCTGCTGTGAGCCGGGGATGATAATGCACCGTACTCTTGGGTGCACCTTTCTCCCCTTTAATATCTGGGCGGCGACCCTCAAATCCTCAAGGCGACCGTTGGTGCAGCTACCAATTAACGCTTGATTGATTTCTATATTTCCTACCTGACTGACCGGTTTGGTATTGGCTGGCGAATGGGGCAGGGCAACCTGAGGCTCTATAGCCGAGACATCATATTCAATAACCTGCGAGTATTCAGCATCGTTATCCGGTTCATATACCAGGTATGGACGTTCTGCTCGATGCTTTACATAAAGTTGTGTCTTATTATCCACCCTGAAAATGCCAGCTTTAGCCCCGGCTTCAATAGCCATATTAGCCATGGTAAATCGATTGTCCATGGATAGGGCATCTATAGCTTCGCCAGTGAACTCCATTGCTGAATACAGGGCACCATCCACCCCGATATCGCCGATAGTGTAGAGGATTAAGTCCTTGCCACTTACCCATTTCCTTAGTTCACCGTTGTAGATTAGTTTAATAGTGGGGGGCACCTTCATCCAGATGTCGCCAGTTGCCATAGCTGCGGCAATATCGGTTGACCCCATGCCGGTGGCAAAGGCACCTAAAGCACCGTAGGTGCAGGTATGGGAATCAGCCCCGATAACTACATCCCCGGGCAGCACTAAGCCCTGCTCGGGCAGAAGCACATGCTCAATGCCCATTTGGCCCACTTCAAAGTAGAGTATTTGTTGCTCATAGGCAAACTCTCGCATCAGCTTTGCCTGCTCGGCGGAAGCGATGTCCTTGTTAGGCACAAAATGGTCAGGCACCATTACCACCTTTTCGGGGGCAAAGACCTTGTCTACTCCTATTCTTTGAAATTCTTTTATGGCAATAGGGGCGGTAACATCATTAGCCATAACCAGGTCAACCCTGACATTTATGAATTCGCCCGGGCTTACCTTCTTTTTATGGCTATGAGCAGCTAGTATCTTCTCAACTAAGGTCAATATAGCTTCCTTTCTCTGGAATAGTCGGGAAATCGGGCTTAAGCTCGGCTCTCATCGAATAGGATGAGAAAGATATAATACAATCAATATTACAGCTGAAAACTACCCAGCCGCTTTTCTAGCTGCCAGCAATCTGTTCAGGGCATTCATATAGGCTTTGGCACTGGCGACGATGATATCGGTATCGGCACCCCGCCCGGTGTAGGTTATGCCCTCGCTCTCTATCCTAATCAGCACCTCACCGATAGCATCAATACCCTCAGTTACCGATTTAACCGCAAATTCAGTAAGCTCGTTAGGCACACCTACTATTCTATTAATAGCCTTATACATGGCATCAACTGGACCACTGCCCAGGGCAGCATCGGCCAGAACCTGACCCTCAGGGTCAATAAGCCTGACTGAGGCGGTGGGAATACCCCTGTCACCGCAGGATATCTGGACACGGTCAAGGTGATACATTTCAGAGACGGTGCGCAACTCCTCGGCAATAAGGGATTCAATGTCTCTATCGGTGATTCCCTTCTTTTTATCCGCTAGCTCTTTAAAGGCGGAGAAGGCGCGGTCGAAATCATCCTCGCTCAAGCTATAGCCCAACTCTGCCAGTCGCTCTTTAAAGGCATGCCGCCCGCTAAGCTTGCCCAGCACCAGGCTTGATGCCGGTATGCCTACAGTTTTAGGGTTCATTATCTCATAGGTTATCGGCACCTTGATTACGCCGTCCTGATGGATTCCTGACTCGTGGCGGAAGGCATTAGCCCCGACGATTGCCTTATTGGGCTGAACCACGAAGCCGGTCAGCTCGCTTACCAATCGGCTGGTTTTATAGATTTGCGTAGTATCAACATCGGTCGTTAGGTTGAAAAAGTCCTTACGGGTGTTGATAGCCATGACAATTTCCTCAAGGGAAGCGTTGCCCGCTCTTTCCCCAATACCGTTGATGGTGCACTCCACCTGTCTGGCTCCCCGTTTGACCGATTCCAGGCTATTGGCTACGGCTAGTCCTAAGTCATCGTGGCAGTGAACGCTAACTATAGCCCGATTGATATTGGGCACATTGTTGAGAATTCCCTCAATAAGATTTCCAAACTCATCAGGGATGGCATAGCCCACAGTATCAGGGATGTTTACCGTGGTAGCGCCAGCATCAATAACTGTTTCCAGGATTTGATAGATATATTCAGGCTTGGTTCGGCTGGCGTCCATCGGCGAAAACTCTATATCATCGGTATATTTCTTAGCCCGAGCCACCATCTCCCCAGCAGTATGCAGAACCTCCTCACGGCTCTTCTTTAGTTGATAACCGAGGTGTATATCCGAAGATGAGAGAAACACATGTATTCGTGGATGTTCCGCCCCTTTAATTGACTCCCAAGCCCGGTCTATATCTTGGGGTGTA
>DAOWJM010000021.1 GCA_030640325.1 Dehalococcoidia bacterium
CATGGTGGTATAGCCCCCGGCATTGACCGCATTGTGATGCTGCTGGCGGGGGAAGAAACCATCAGGGAGGTTATCGCCTTCCCTAAGAACCAGAGCGCTGCTGATTTAACCTTCGATGCTCCTTCGCCAGTTAGTGAAGAGCAGCTAGCTGAATTACACCTGCGTCTGCGAGAGGAAAGGTGAAAGTAACCAGGGAGAAAACAGAAAATAGTCAGGCGTTTCTGAGAATAGAGATGGAGCCTGCCGAGGTAGAGGAGTCCTTGGAGCAGTCTTATCACCGGCTGGTTAGGAAAGCGAGTATCCCCGGCTTTCGTAAAGGGAAGGCGCCACGGGCGGTGCTGGAACGCTATCTAGGTAGAGATAGCCTCCTTGAGGATGCGCTAAATAATCTGCTTCCTCAAGCCTATGATGAGGCAGTCAAGGAGCAAGAGATTGAGGCTATCGCCACCCCCTCTATTGAAATAGCTCAGACTGACCCTGTGGTATTTAAGGCGACAGTGCCGTTAAAGCCTACAATCGAGCTTGGCGACTACCATCAAATTCAACTTACCCCTGAACCTGTAGAACTAACCGATGATGAGGTCGACACCGTAATAGAGCAGCTACGCCGTCAGCATGCTACTTGGGAGCCTGTAGAGCGCCCAGCAAATTTTGATGATTTGGTAGCCTTAGATATTGAAAGCCATATTGAGGGAAAGCCGTTCATAAATCAACAGGGAGTTCAATATCAAATTCTTCATGACCAACCCTTCCCCGTGCCTGGGTTTGCCGAGCACTTGCCTGGGATGAAAGGCGGTGAGGAGAAAGAGTTCAAACTCCAACTCCCCAAAGATTATCCCAGAGGTGAGCTGGCGGGCAAGGAGGCTCGGTTTAAGGTGAGGGTTAGTGAAATAAAGCAGCAGAGGCTTCCTGAGCTAGATGATGAATTTGCCACCTCGGTTAACCCTGACTTCAAAACCTTTGACTCACTCCGAGAACGAATCTCGGCTAACTTACGGCTCATGGCTGAGGAGAAAGCCAGGAGAGAATTTGAGGAGCGGATAATTGAAGCAGTGGTTGAAAACAGCCAAGTAGAATTCCCGCCAGTTTTGGCGGAGATGGAAATTGCCCGACTCCTTGACCAGCAGATGAGGCGATTACAAGCGAGCGACATAGGGCTGGAGGAATATCTCGGCAGGATTAATAAAACAGGAGAGGAACTACGGGAAGAGCTGCGTCCGTTAGCCACCAAGAGGGTTACCAGCTCCCTGGTGTTAGGCAGGATTGCTGAGGAGGAAAAGATTGAAGTTGCTGATGCTGAGATAGATGCTGAGCTGGAAAATATGGTGCAAAGTGCCACCGAGAATAAGGACGAAATGCAGAAACTTCTAGATTCTCCTCAAGCCCGTAACTCAGTGGAGCAAATATTAACTACACGAAAAACTATACAGCGACTGGTAGAAATAGCTGGAGGTTCAATAGATGCCCAGGGAAAATAATACTAAGATTGTGAAGAGCATTTGTCGTATGTGTTCCAGCAGTTGTGGGATAGACGCCCATGTAGAGAACGGCAGGCTGGTGAAGGTCACCGCTATGAAGGAGCATCCGGTCAATAGGTTATGTGTGAGGGCGCGGGCGATACCAGATTGGTTATATTCGCCAGAGCGGCTCACCCATCCCATGAGGAAAGCGGATGGGGCATGGCAGAAGATCTCCTGGGATGAAGCCTTTGATATTATCGGAGACAAGCTGGCTGGTATAAAGGAGAATTATGGAGCTAAAGCGCTGGTGGTGCATCTGGGCGAGCCGGTGGTAGGCACAGAGGTTCCAAGGATAGCTGCCAGATTCTGTAGCTTATATAGAACACCTAATTATACAACAGGGGCTTCCATTTGCTTTGCTGCCAAAGGAATAGGGCATGGTCTAGCTTTGGGTAAACGAATGTTCCCCTTGTTTCCAAGCTATGAAAATACCCGATGTGTAGTAGTCTGGGGACATAACCCTCAGCAATCCAAAATAGGTGAGGAGGCAGATATTCTTTCTGCTCAAAAGCGAGGGGCTAAGTTAATAGTGGTTGACCCTAGGGCAACCCCACTGGCAAAAAGGGCAGACATTCATATCCAGATTAGACCCGGAACCGATTGTGCCCTGGCGCTGGGCTTACTGAATGTAATCATAGCTGAGGAATTATATGATGCGGATTTTGTCAACAACTGGACCTTTGGTTTTGATGAGTTAAAGGAGCAGGTCAGAAAATATAGCCCTGAGGTGGTAGAAAGGATTGCCTGGGTTCCAGCCAAGGCAATCAGGCAATTTGCCAGAATGTATGCCACCAATAAACCAGCAGCTATTACTCAGGGTGTCTCATTAGACCACTGCATTAATGGCGTCCAGAACAGCCGGGCTATTTCAATTCTGATAGCCATCACTGGCAACCTTGATATACTTGGGGGGAATATCTATAATTCTCCATTGAGGCAAACCAGTCTTAGAGTAAAGGGCAGAGTTTCCGTTGATGAGGCTATTGGAGCAAGCTACCCCATATTTGGCAAATTTACCGGTGAGACGACATCCATGCCAGTAACCGATGCTATTGTTAGCGGAAAACCATATCCGGTTAAAGCCCTCATAGTTCAGGGTTGTAATCCTGCCTTAACCTGGCCCGATAGCCATAAGGTCGGGCAGGCGCTTGAGAGATTGGATTTGTTGGTGGTATCTGACCTCTTCATGACTGAAACCGCCAAGCTGGCTGACATTTTCCTTCCTGCCGCCGCCTTCCCGGAGAGAAAAATTATTAGGGATTATGTCTTTGAAGGGCTACCGCTAATTACGGTGAGCAACAAGGTAGTTGAGCCGCCGGCTGACTGCCTGGAGGATTGGCAGTTATGGTCTGAGCTGGGCAGAAAAATGGGCTACGCTGACTATTTCCCCTGGCAGAGCGCTGATGAGCTTTTTGCCTACCTGCTTGAGCCATCTGGTATTACCCTGGAGCAGCTGGAGCAAAATCCTGGTGGCATACTATATCGCCAGCTTGACCGCCAGCGAAAATATGAGCAGGAAGGATTGGATACTCCATCGGGGAAGGTAGAGCTATTCTCCCAGACGATGGCAGACTACGGATATGACCCCCTGCCTACATTTACTGAGCCACAAGGGAAGACAGTTGATAACCCCGGGCTTGCAGAGGGCTATCCCTTTACTTTGATTACCGGCACCAGGGTAATTGCCTTCAGCCACTCCCAATATCGCAATATTGCCCGACTGAGGAAGCTGGTGCCCCAACCTTTGGTGGAGATTAGTCCTGATTCAGCAGAGAACCTGGGCATTGCTGATGGAGACCAGGTAATTGTGGAATCTCCCAAGGGAAGCATCAAGCTGCAAGCCAAGATTACCGCTGATATTCCTCCCCAGGTGCTTAGTCTGCAGCACGGATGGAATGAAGCTAATGCCAATATCCTGACCGATAATGAACCGCATGACCCAATTTCAGGTTATCCTGGGTTTAAAACTACTTTATGCCAGGTGAGAAAAACCGGAGAGTAAGTTATAATTATGTA
>DAOWJM010000127.1 GCA_030640325.1 Dehalococcoidia bacterium
AGCGGGCAGCTTCCAAAACAAGCTCAATGGCCTTGTCATCTACCGGAGTAGACTTATACCTACGAATACTCCTTCTAGTCTTAATTGCCTCCAGAACCTCCATCCCTATGCTCCTTCAGATTTTTTATTCCTCTTCCCAAGCATCCTTAGCGATAAGGGAGACAAAGCGGCAGCCACCCAAATTCTGAACCACGTTCTTCTTTTTGCCTCTGGTAATTTTATATAACTCCTGCATATAGCGAGAGCCAACAGGAATTACCAGCCGTCCACCAATCCCCAACTGAGCTAAAAGGTCGGCTGGCACCCTGGGAGCACCAGCGGTAACCATTATAGCATCGTAAGGCGCCTCCCTCTGCCAGCCCAGAGTCTCCTCCGCCAGGTGCACCTCAATATTGGTATATCCCAGACTATCCAATAACTGCTTGGCTGTCTCAGCCAGGGATGGCAGACGCTCTGTAGTAACCACAAACCGGGCTAGCTCGGCCAGAATAGCTGCCTGATACCCACTGCCAGTACCTACTTCTAGCACCTTTTCCTTGCCAGTAAGCTCCAATGCCTCGGTCATAAGGGCAATGATAAAAGGCTGTGAAATTGTCTGGTCATAGCCGATAGGAAGTGGCCCATCTTCATAGGCTAAGTGCCGACTTTCCGGTGGCACAAAACGTTCCCTAGGTATAGAGCGCATTGCTGCCAATATCCGCTCATCTTTAATCTCAGTGCTAAGGTGCTCAATTAACTCAGCCCTCGCCGCTTCAAAATCCATATCCATAATAGGCACCCACTGCCAGGATAAGGCTAGGAGAAAATCATGGCTAACACCACCAGAATAACCAGTATTATCCCCGCCAGAATACCAATTCTCCGTAATTCAGCAGCTATATTGGGGTGCTGGGCTAATGTAACTGTAGCCTTCGGGGTTGGCGTCTTTGCTGAAGGAACAAGCAGAGCAGCCCCGGGAGCGGGCTCATATCTTTGAGCTACTGCCGATGGCTGAGCTACTGGGGCGGAAACGCCCTTCCCAGCTTTTCTTCTTTTACTCCGAGGCAGGTGTCTGCCATGACTCCGCCGTGATTTGCCCGGCATCTACAACCTCCTACTTAGCCCGTGGGTGAGATTTCTCATAAGCGCGCCGGATATGTTCAGTGGTAAGATGGGTGTAAACCTGGGTAGTAGAGATGTTGGCGTGACCCAGTAGTTCTTGAACCGACCTCAGGTCAGCCCCGCCACTCAACATATGAGTAGCAAAGCTATGCCTCAGAGTATGAGGAGTAATCTCAGTCCCCAGCTCGGCTGATTTGGCATAACCCTTTAGTATCTGCCACAGTCCTTGCCTGGTCAGCCTCTCACCACGGCGATTGAGAAACAAAGCCTTTTCATCACTGTTATGTGCCAGGTGAGGACGGGCATCGGTTAAATACTCTTTTAAAGCCAGAACAGCCCGCCCATAGATAGGGATGAGCCGCTCCTTATGCCCCTTGCCAAAGCAACGCGCATAGCCACCCTCGGTATCTAAGTCAGCCAAGTTCAAGGATACCAATTCGCTCACCCTCATGCCAGTGGCATATAATAACTCCAGCATTGCCTTGTCCCGCTTGGCTTCTGGCGTGGACCGCTTGGTCGGTTGCTCTAACAAGCGGTGGACCTGGGCAATTGAGATAGGTTTAGGTAATGACTTCCCCACCTTAGCTGAAGTCACACCCTGCGTTGGGTTATCCCTCAAAATACCCTCAGCCACCAAAAAGCCAAAGAAGGACTTGATAGCAGCTACTTTGCGGGCTACTGTGGTGGCAGCATAGCCCCTCCCCTTAAGCTCGAGCAGATAGCTGAGCATGGCTTGGCGGTCAAAAGCAGCCCACGGGGGAATAGTGCCACGCTTAGCAGCCTCCTCCTCAACAAAGCCAGCCAGTTGATGCAGGTCGTTCCGATAGGCAACTATGGTGTTTTCGGAAAAACCTTTTTCCACAGCCAGATAGTCCAGAAAATTGTCAATCGCTTCTTTCACCGCTCTCCCTCACTACCAAATGATTTTATGTATTTTAACATAACCGCAAAGAAAATTCAGCCCTTCCCTCAAAATGCGCTTTGCCCTGCGCATAGGCTATGCTAAAATAGATTCAAGGGCGGCAAATAGAATGCCACCAGGGGTCGCCAGCTATTCGGGCAAGGTGCGGGTGATAATCGGCCGTGAAGGCGAAATCACCGAAAGTGTCATTGAGCACCCCGCGGGGGAGCGATTTTACCTTCTCCTCTCATTATGATAGGATTAAGCAATATTCCTATTTTCAACTGGATAAGGAGAATGATGAAGGATAGGATGAAAAAATTGCTTTTAGTCTTCTCTGTGCTACTTTTGTTGTCGCTGTTGTTGCCGCTCATGGGGGCTTCAGCTACCAAGAGCCTGGTCATTGATGTGGCTGAGGATGCTTACGTGGTGGCTGACCTCAATGACCCCGGTGACGCCCAGGGGTTCAGGAATAAGAATTATGGTTCCCTGGACTTTGTAAAAGCCTGGTATCTTTGGAATGTGGTGCTGGAGGAGGTGCCGCCGGAGGAGCAACTGCCAGAGGAGGAGCCGCCAGAGGAGGAGCAGCAGCCGGAGGAGGAACAACCGCCGGAGGTGAAGGAAGTGGAAATGGAGAAGGTGGTCAGCATTATCTACCTCAAATTCGACCTGAGCTCAATTGAGGGTAAGACGGTTGAATCAGCCATGTTACAGCTCTACGCCCAGAATGTGGTCCTGCTGACTCCTCGCTATGTGCAGGTGTTTCTGGTTTCATCGGATTGGTCCGAGACCGATATCAACTTCAATTCCGGTCCCCAGTGGGGGGCAAATGCCATCGCCACTGCTACTATTTATCAAGCCGACCAGTGGTATGG
>DAOWJM010000079.1 GCA_030640325.1 Dehalococcoidia bacterium
CTAATGAGGGGCCACTTGCGGCGTGTTGAGTAGGCTCCTGCCACCGGATTAACAATTACCTTGACATGCAGCTCTGGCATTATATATATCTCATAAACTATGCCTAACCAATTCTACCACCAATGTCAAGCCGAAAGGGCTAATCCAAATAGCTTATTCGGGATGACGGCCTCTTCTTTATGTCAACTTCTATGCCAGCTTCCCTGAACAGGTCTATAAATGCGTTATCGTCATACCTGCCAAAGCTGACATATCGCTTTATCTTGGCATTGACCAGCATCTTGGCACACTGATTGCAAGGAGTATGGGTGGCATAAATGGTGCTCCCCTCAAGACTGACGCCGTGGAGGGTGGCCTGTATAATTACATTCTGCTCGGCGTGAATACCCCGGCATATTTCCTGCCTTGTCCCTGAGGGTATACCTAGCTCATCTCTGAGACAGCCCAGCTCAAGGCAATCCTTGAAGCCAGAAGGAGCGCCGTTATAGCCAGTAGCCAGGATGTGCTTATCCTTTACTGCCACCGCCCCTATGTGGTGCCGACGGCAGGTTGAGCGTTCAGCCACCACTGAGGCTATCTTCAGAAAATACTCATCAGTATCCGGTCTGGTCAATCTCTTCATCTTAATGTGGCGATAATCCTTTCCGCCTCTTTCTTCAGGTTCTCCAGAGAAGATTCGTTTATTATGGTGAAGTCAGCCATAGCAATAGGTCCGCCCTTATCAATATTCTCTATCTCCGCCCTATCCCTGCTGATAGCCTCCTCCAGTGTCAAACGCCGACTTGCCCTACTGGTCAGCCGGGCATGCCTCGTCTTGGGCGATGACCAGACTGCCACCAGATAAAGGTCTTCCCCATAACATTCCTTGAGGTAGGTATATTCCTCCCAGGAATAAAGCCCGTCAATTACCACATCGGAATTCTTTAGCGCCTGCTCAATTCTGGGTAGATTAAGCTTGGCATAGGCAACTGACCCGTGCTCCCGCCTGAGCAGTTCTCTAATGAAGCGCTCGTTTTCCTCGCTTGGTTCCAGACCCCTCTTTTTCATTTCCTCATCGGTGACATCACCAAATCTTATTCTGATAAAGCCATTCTGCTCAAATACCCGGGATACCTCCGATTTGCCAGCGCCGGTCATCCCCACAATTGAGACCACTTTCATGGACTTCATTATAAGCAAACAACAGGCAAATAACAATGATAGTAATGGGGAGTTTGCTTCAAATGTTTAGCCGCCGCTTCATAGTAACCAACGATATGGAAAAGAAGAAAAAGGTTAAAACTATAATGAGGGCGAGTGCCAAGAGGAGGTTAAGATGGAATTCTCCCCAAAACAGGGCTCTAGTGAGGTGAACCACTGGCGTCAGAGGTGCAATCCAGCTAATGGTTTGTACTATTTCGGGGAAAGAGGAAAGGGGAAAGAACACCCCACTGAAAAAGAACATCGGTGTGATAAATAGGGTGAAAAAGTAGTTAAAGCTGTAAAAAGAGGGGACAAGAGAGGTGAAGAGGATGGCAATAGAGGAGAACATTATGCCTGCCAGAAATGAAAGTAGGGGTATGAGCAGTGCCCAGGGTGAAGACACCAACTGGAAGACAGTGGCAACTACTAAAATGACGCTGCCAGTAATGAGGGAACGTGTTGCTCCCCAGAAGATCTCACCAGCTACGACGTCCTCAACGCTCAGGGGAGTGGCAATGATAGCATCATAGGTTCTTTGATGCTCCATGCGCCAGAAACTGCCATAAGTGCACTCAAAGCTGGCACTGAACATCGCATAGCTGGCAATAATACCTGGGGCAATAAATTCAATATATCTCTGACCATCAACCATACCGACATATGCCCCGAGGCCTAAGCCCATAGCTAACAGAATCATAATAGGTTCAGCTACAAAGCCAGGTGCCTCTGCGTGCCATAGTCGCAGGAAGACATCCCTATCGCGCTGCCACATTCGAATAAAACGCCAGGAGAAGGGTTTCATTCAGCTAATGTCCTCCCCGTGAGCCTGAAGAAGACATCCTCTAATGTAGCTGGCCGCTGTCTCAGTCTCTCCGGAAAATTCACCATTGTTCTGGCTAACTCATCCCTACTCACATGGAAGACCTGAATCATGTCCCCCGCATCCACAAAGTCAAGCCCACAACTGGTGAGTTCTTCAATAATCTTACCCCGGCTCCCTGAGTTTGCCTCTATCTCCAACACCTCATCGCCAACATACCTGGAAACGAGAGCCTGGGGACTATCCTGGGTCAATATCCTACCCTGATGCATTATGGCCACTCGGTCGCAGATGGTGGCTGCCTCCTCCATATTTTGAGTGCATATAAGCTGGGTAATCCCCTGAGCCTTTAACTCGCCCAGCTTCTGCCACACTAAATGTCTGGCTTGAGGGTCAAGACCTATTGTCGGCTCATCGAGAATTATAATCTTGGGTTGGTTAATCAAACCTCTAGCTAACAACAAACGCCGCTTCATCCCACCTGATAGCTCTCTGATGCGGCTATTATGCTTGTCCTCGAGTTGAAATAACCTCAAGAGCTCCGTGCTGCGACGGTATGCTTCCTTTTTTGGTATAGCAAAGTATCGGGCAAAGGTAGTCAAATTCTGAAACACTCTCAAGTCATCATCCAAGTTATCTAACTGCGGCACCACCCCTAGAATAGCCTTCACCTGGCGAGGATACACCGCCAAATCCTTGTCTAGAACCCAGATATTACCCTCGGTAGGGGGTGAGACAGCGATTATCATCCTGATAAGGGAGGTCTTGCCTGCCCCATTGGGCCCCAACAGCCCGAAGCATTCACCCTCCTCTATCTCTAAATTTACGTCATCTACTGCCAGTAAGCCTTTAAACTTCTTAGTTAGATTCTGAGTTAAAATAATAGCCATAGCTATTCGCAGATTTCTATAATTTATATTCCGCTAATCATATCAGCTAAGAAACCTATGGTCAATTCAAAATGAACTCAATAGCAACCTGTGCTATAATTCATTCACACTCTACCACACGGGATAAAAGGGAAATGCCTAGGGGTATTAACCTAGCCAGAATAATGGAACGGCAGCTACCCGCTGAGCTGGTCAATTTTATGTGGATTGCCGGTGAGATAGCGCACACTCGGGGGGGGGAAATATACCTCGTTGGCGGTGTGGTTCGTGACCTGCTCCTGGGGCAAGCCAACCTTGACCTTGACCTGGTGGTGGAAGGCAATGCCATAGAGCTAGCCCAGCAGCTAAAAAAGCTCAACCGGGGGAAAATCACCACCCACCCCCGTTTTAATACGGCTAAACTCCAGTGGGATAAATGGAGCGTTGACCTGGCAACTGCCCGCTCTGAAACCTACGCTCAGCCCGGAGCACTGCCCAGCGTGACGCCCAGCTCCATTGATAACGACCTTTCCCGCCGCGATTTCACTATCAATGCCATGGCTATCGGCCTCAACCCCGGCTACTATGGCAAACTGGTTGACCCCTGCGGCGGGCGTAATGACCTCAAGCATAAGCTTATCCGGGTGCTACATGAAAAAAGCTTCACCGATGATGCCACCCGCATCTGGCGCGGTCTGCGCTATGAGCAACGGCTGGATTTCCATCTGGAGAGAAAAACTCTAAGCCTCCTCCAACGAGACATACCTATGCTGGATACCATCAGTGCCGACCGCATCCGATATGAGATTGAATGCATCTTGCAGGAGAAATACCCGGAGAAGGTCTTCCGCCGTGCCCAAGAACTGGAAGCGCTGCCAAAACTACACCCGGCGTTAAAGGGCAACGGCTGGCTGACGGAAAAATTTGAGCAAGCCCGGCAACTATGCTCCCCTGAGCCACCCGGGGTCGGACTCTATCTTACTCTTCTGGCTTACCACCTAACCAACGAAGAAATTGAACGCCTTATATCACGCCTCAGACTACCAAAGTCCTTGGCTCAGAATCTCAGGGATACTATCACCCTCAAGGGCAAAATCCGGTCGCTGGCGACCCCCGGGCTCTCCCCAAGCGGTATTTATCGCCTCCTTGAGGCTTATTCCCC
>DAOWJM010000049.1 GCA_030640325.1 Dehalococcoidia bacterium
ACCGTGGACGATAACGCCAGATAGACCCCGGCTTTGGGCAAAGTCCTTATCATAGTGAATAGGATTATAGTCACCCACCGCCCCCGCCCACATCACCAACTGTCGAGTGGTCGGCTGCTTGACCAGGGGGGTGATTTCATCGCCCACAATAACATCTTCGTAATAAAGCTGTTCAGTCATCTTAATAGCCGATAATCATCTGGCGGCACTTGGCTACCAACTCCTGCCTCTGGTTTTTATAGCTGCCATCAAAGGTCATAAACGCCATCCTGCCCATCTTACCCTGCCGCTCACGGAGGTTGCTGATTTTGAAAATAGCCGTTATCACATCGCCCAGCCTGACTGGCTGATAGCACTCAAGCTCAGTTCCACCCATAAGCACCGTGCCAAAGGGGGCTAAGGACATTAAGTCCTCCACAAACTGCTCAAAGCCTATAGCCAGAATAAAGGTGGGAGGGGCAATAATGCCCCCATAATGGCTTGCCCTGGCGTATTCTTCATCCTGCCACAGGGGATTGGGGTCACCTATGGCTCGGGCAAACCGCCGTATCATCTCCCGCTCAATCTGATATACCCTGGGCTCCCACTCCACCCCAATTCTACTCCTCAGCCTCTCTATGCCCGATAAACCCTCAACCATATCAAAAAGTTTACTTTGCCAGACTAGCTATGTCAAGGAAGCGTACTCGTTCGTATGATTAGTGACATTTCAACTTTGGGCACCTCATCCCCTTAGACATTTACTTAGCAACCCTCCCCCTTTATCCCCCTCCCTTACAAGGGAGGGGGAATTAGTTGTAGAAGAGGGGCTTCGCCCCTCTTTGACTCCCCGTAATAAATTTCGTCTTGCGCCTTAACTATCCCCTCCTATTCGGAGAGTTTTAAAGAGGCGAAGCCTCTATAGGGCGGGTGGGTGGGAAAAAGAGCTAAAGTAACTGGGGGCTAAGGGGTATATAGCCCCCAAAAAGGACGATTATAGAGTGGACAGAAAGAGGTAAGTGAAAAACAGGGAGGGGGTGGGGGCAATGCCATAGAGAAGCGAAATATAATAATCGGCGTCGCCAATCTATCTGAACCAGCTCAGAAAAAGCCAAAGCCTTGCCCTTGACGAACGAGCTAAGCTGGGCTACATTTAACCAAGAATATGAAAGCTATTGAATGGCTTGGCGATAGGGTGAGAATCCTTGACCAGACCAGGCTTCCCCAGGAAGAGGTCTATTTGGAGCTCAGCCGCTATCAGGATATAGCCTCTGCCATAAGGAAATTGAAAATCAGGGGTGCTCCAGCCATCGGGGTAGCTGGTGCCTACGGAATTGCCCTCGGTGCCCTGAAAATCAAGGCTAAGTCCAGAGAAGAGTTCCAGGAAAAGCTCCGAGCCATCAGCCAGACCATTGCCGACACCAGACCCACCGCTAGAAACCTCTTCCGTGCTATTGACCGAATGCTCAAAGTCGCCGAAGCTGGCGGGGACATAGACCAGATTAAAGCGGCGCTGGTCAATGAAGCAATCAAAATACATACCGAAGAGGCTGAGGCAACCACAAAGCTCAGCCAGCTTGGCGCTGAGCTAATTGAGGACAGTTTCGCCGTCCTGACCCACTGCAATACCGGTGCTCTAGCCACCGCCGGCTACGGCACGGCGCTGGGGGTAATAAAAAAAGCCTGGGAGCAGGGCAAAAAGCTCAGGGTTCTCGTCACTGAGACCCGCCCCCTCCTCCAGGGAGCACGAATCACCGCCTGGGAACTAAAGAGGGCTGGTATCCCATTCACCCTCATCACCGACTCTATGGCAGGCTACTTTATGAGCAGGGGGGAGGTTGACTGCGTTATTGTTGGTGCTGACAGGATTGCCTCAAATGGCGATACCGCCAACAAAATAGGCACCTACACCCTGGCGGTGCTGGCAAAGGAGCACAGCATCCCCTTCTATGTTGCCGCCCCCACCACCACCATTGACCTGACGCTGGCTTCAGGAGCTCAAATCCCTATCGAGCAGCGGAGTCCAGAAGAGGTAACCCGTATTCAGGGGGTAAGCATTGCCCCCGAGGGCGTTAATGCTCAAAACCCCGCCTTTGACATCACCCCCCACCAATATATAACCGCCATCATCACCGAGCGTGGTATAATAAAAGAGCCGTATGGGGAGGGGATTATAAGAATTGGGGGGAGGGGCTGAGAAGTAGTCATGGATAAGAAAACCCTTCTGGGTAAAATCTTCATATCTTACTCATCTAAAGATAAAGCCTTTGTTCGTAAATTAACAAAACAAATTGAAAGCCAAGGCTACACTGTATGGCTTGATGAGAAAGAATTAATCGCAGGAGACTATTTACCTAAGACAATAGGAGAAGCAATAGAAAAATCCAGAGTGTCAATAGTAATCGTGTCAAACAATTCTATTAAATCAGGTTGGGTTCAACACGAAATAAGCAATGCTATGGATCGCATGATAAAAGGGCAAATGAGATTAATACCCGTTCTAATACAAGATATCAAATTACCTCCTGAGTTAGGTGGGTTGGTCTTTGCAGATTTTAGGGAATCTTTCCATGACGGGTTAACGAAGGTTTTAACTGCGCTTGACAACGAGGCATCAAAGTACGACATGCGACGAATCACCAAAGAACCTACTTTTTCGGAATTGATTGAAGGCATCCTCGAGAGAACTTTTGGCCCTACGGGCATTGGTGAATTTCTTGGAGAATACAAATCATTGGAGTTCCGTTCAGTTACACTCGATGAAACTGATATATTGTACGAGATAGTATTCGACTATGGATATAAGCTGCCAATTAATCAACAGTGGTGGAATGAATTCTCCGAAGTCATGGTAGAATGGGGAGTCCCCTACGTCCTTCTAATCACAAAAAGCCCCATTGGATTTGATGTGGCAGAGTCGCTAGAATACGAGAAACGTAGGATACTGTTGCTGGATAAGATAACTCCTTTCGTAAATTCCGACCACACATCAGAACATACCAAATTTATAATTGTAGATTTATCGGAATTGGACAACCTCAACGATTGCACATCTCTTATAGAGAGCGCAAAAGAATTAATAGGCACATTATTGACCAAAGGCAAAGACTAGTTTAGCTTTCTGTGAAGAAAGGAAACAAAATAGAAAGTTACTAAGGAGGTCTCTTAATGCCACAGGCTAAAATAGCAGTTATCGGCGGGAGCGGGCTGTATAAGATGAAGGAAATGACCGATATTGAGGAGGTTGACCTGGATACGCCCTTTGGCAAGCCCAGCGCTCCTATAACCATCGGCAGGCTGGAAGGGGTGGGAATCGCCTTCCTCCCCCGCCACGGCAAGGGGCACCGCATCTCCCCTACCGAAATCCCGGCAAGGGCTAATATCTATGCTTTGAAGTCGCTGGGGGTGGAGTGCATTATCGCCATTAACACAGTGGGTAGCTTCAAGCAAGAGATAAAGCCCGGCGATTTGGTTATCCCCGACCAATTAATTGACCACACCAGGGGACGGGCGAATTCCTTCTTTGGCGAGGGCATTGTGGTCCATATTCCCTTTGCCGAGCCCTTCTGCCCGGTGCTGAGCCAGATTGTATTTGAGGCAGCTAGAGAGGTGGGAGCTAGTGTCCATCCTAAGGGCACCTATGCGGCTATGGAAGGTCCCGCCTTCTCTACTAGGGCTGAATCAAGACTCTACCGCTCGTGGGGGGCTGACATTGTCGGCATGACGGCACTGCCTGAAGCTAAGCTGGCAAGGGAGGCAGAAATCTGCTACTCTATCATCGCTGGTGTTACCGACTATGATAGCTGGCAGGAGAGAAGCCAGCCGATTACGGTTGATGTTATCTTGGATATCCAGCGTCAGAACATTGATACCATCAGGAAAATCATCAAGCTGGCGGTCGCCAGAATACCAGAGAAGCGCGACTGCGACTGTGCTACGGCGCTGAAGGCGGCCTTTGTTACTGCCCCCAAGTTTATGCCTCCTGAGCAGAAGCAAAAGCTCGACCTGCTAATAGGCAAGTATTTAACCGAGGGAGATAGTTAAAGGCGTCATGATAGAATTTGGTTGCCTACCAACAGCTATAGGCAGTATGCCCCACACCGACCCGTCGGAGGCATGCTCTCAGATTCTCAAGTACCTGAAGGAAATCCCGGTCTGGCCGCAATTGCCCCGGCGCTCCTTCAAGGAGAATATGTATGCCCAGTACAGTGAGGGCTTTCCCGGCATAACGGTGACGGAAGATAAGGTATATGTTGACTGCGCTCAAGACCTAGACGAGCCGTTGGAGAAACTGTATGCCGCCTATCTGGAGAACGATATTGATAAGTACGCCGTCAGCGCCGATTATGCCGCCGGTCTGCACTACTTCCTGAACCTCAAGGATATAAAGCCAATGGCGGTTAAAGGGGAGGTAACCGGACCAGTCACCTGGGGGCTAACCGTCGCCGACAATGAAGGTAAAGCTATAATTTACGACGATGCTCTGGGTGATGCCATGGCTAAATTTCTCCGGCTGAAGGCAGGCTGGCAGGAAAAGGAGCTGAGCAAAATCTCCCCAAATACCATTATCTTCGTTGACGAGCCTTACATGGCTTCCTTCGGCTCGGTAGCGGTGCCCTTATCCAAAGAAAAGGTTATCAGCCTGCTGGAAGAGGTCTTTAGGGGGATTAGCGGGCTCAAGGGAGTCCACTGCTGCGGCAACACCGACTGGTCGGTTCTGCTCGAGACCAGTATTGACATCCTCAGCTTTGACGCCTACAACTATGCCCGGTCACTCAGCCTCTATCCTGCTGAAATAAAAAGTTTCCTGGACAGGAAAGGCACCATTGCCTGGGGAATTGTCCCCAACGATGAACAATCGCTAGCCAAGGAAACAGTCGCCAGCCTAAAAGACCGTCTGGAGGAGGCGATGGCACCCTTCACCAGAAAGGGCGTCCCCTTCAAGCAACTCCTCCAACAGGGGCTACTTACCCCTAGCTGTGGGCTGGCATCCCTACCCACCACCGAGGCAGCCGCCCAAGCCCTAGAGTTACTGACTGGATTGTCGGCAAAGATAAGAAAACGCATAAGTTAACATAACTGCAAAAACAAATCACAAAGCTAACTAGATAGGAATTGTTTCCCTATTTTTAATAAAAGTGTTTAATGGAGTTTGAACCCGATGGAATGCCAGATTGAAGACAATAAAGCCAAATGCCCTTGCACCTATGAGCCATGCTCCAGAAAAGGCAAGTGCTGTGAGTGCATCGCCTACCATCTGCAGTTCGATGAGCTTCCCGCTTGCGTGTTCCCACCCGAGGTGGAGAAGACCTTTGACCGCTCCTTTGCCAGGTTCGTCCAGGTCTTCTCTCACAAAGCTTAAGGTGGCAAGACAAGCTAATTTAGGTTATATTATTGGCAAATGAACAAGAGTAAAGAAGCTGAAGTTAAAAAAGAAAGCTCAAGCAGAACTCCAAGGCGGTAACAGCTTATGAAGCAAGTCTATCTGCTCACCGGGCAGCCGGGAACAGGGAAAACCAGCCTTATAAAACAAGCCATAGCCGAGCTCAAAGGCAAAGCTGGCGGGTTTTACACCGAGGAAATACGAAGCCAGGGGGTAAGACAGGGCTTCAGGCTGGTTACCCTGGACGGACAAACTGCTGTAATGGCTCACCTCTATTTCCACAGCCCACATCGGGTAAGCAAGTATGGTGTTGATATTGATAGCCTGGATAAGGTGGGTGTTTCTGCCATTAACCAGGCAATCCAGGAGTGCGATTTAGTGGTCATTGACGAAATTGGGAAGATGGAGCTATTCTCGGCTAAATTCAGGGAAGCCGTTTTACACATACTTAAGAGCGGGAAGAGGCTCCTGGCAACTATTATGCTCAGCCCCCACCCATGTGCCGATGCTATCAAGCGCCAGCCTCAAGTAAATCTGGTAACCGTAACCAGAACCAACCACCAGCAGGTGCTGGAGGAGCTGCAAGACTGGCTAAATGCCACAGAATCCACCAAATTATAGTATAATTTCCTTAAACGGAGGTTAAGATGCCGACGATTTATCTTGTTCCACATACCCACTATGATGTGGCTTGGGCTTTCTCTAAGGAGGAGTATCTCAAGATAAATGAAGCAATTCTTGAGGAAGCTTTAAGACTGATGGAGAGCCCGGAATTTAAGTTCTGCATAGAGCAAACCTTCTTGCTGAAAGAGATAGAGAAGAGGAATCCCACTCTCTCCAAACGCATCGAGAAAATGGTAAAGGCGGGCAAACTTGAGATAATCGATGGGCAATACCTTATGCCCGATGCCATGCTTCCCACCGGTGAGGTGCTGGTAAGGGATATCCTTGTTGGCAAAAGATACTGTGAGCAGAAATTTGGCATTGAGGTTCCCGTGGCATGGGCAGCCGATAGCTTTGGCATGAACGCTCAGCTTCCTCAAATTTATAAGAAAGCGGGATACAAATGGCTCGCTTTTAGAAGGGGGGCCCGGGCAGACATTAAAGAGAGCGAATTCCTGTGGAAGGGGTTGGATGGAACCACCATCCTGGCTCACTGGTTCCCCCTCGGTTACCGGGCGGGGCTGGATATCGACCAATGGGAGCAATCATTTGTTGAGCTTAATAAATTTGCCTCTACCTCTTATATCTTAATGCCCTGCGGCAGCGGCTCTATGCCCCCACAGCCTGAAATCATCCAAGCAGTAAAGAATTGGAACCAAACTCAACCCAGCATTGAAATGAAGATAGCTGCTCCAAAGGAATTCTTCCAAGCACTGGAGAGCTCCAGAAAGAGGTTTGAAGTAATAGAAGGC
>DAOWJM010000129.1 GCA_030640325.1 Dehalococcoidia bacterium
CTGCGTGGCTAGCGTTGATGCTAACGGCAAGATAACCTGCTATAGCCCATGTCAGCTAGCCCATCCTTTCCGCAGAGAGCTGGGGAAGATATTCAATAAACCGGTGGGGATGATAAATGTTATCAGCCCCTTTGTTGGTGGCAGTTTTGGCACTCGACTCAGCTGTCATAATGAACCTATCTGTATTGCTCTGGCGATGAAGACAAATAAACCAGTAAAGCTGGTATACACCAAGGAGGAGGATTTTACTTGTATTGATACCAGGACACCGCATTACTTCACCATAAAAATGGGCTTTAAGAAGGATGGCACGCTTAATGCCTTCACCGTACACACCACAACCTGGTCTGGGGGTTACTTAAGCCGGGCTCAACTGGCGGGTGGCATCACCCTGGTATGGGCTTTAGGGCACTACCGCTGTCCCAATACCGATGGTTGGTGTGATGTCGTTTACACTAATACTACAGTGTCTGGCGCCATGCGCGGTTTTGGCAACCCGGCGGTAATGTGGGGTGTAGAGCAGGTAATGGACATGGCAGCTGAAAAGCTGGGCATTGACCCACTGGAACTCAGCTCGAAGAATGTCAAACACACCGGTGAGATGGCTAATATGGGGCTCCCTATTGAGAGCAGTTACATAGATGACTGCATCAGAGAAGGGGCTAAGCGGATAGGCTGGAAGGAAAAGCGCGGAAAAAGAAAGGGAGGGAGGACAAGGCGGGGTGTGGGCATGGCTACCATGACACATTGTAGTGGTGCCTGGCCATTGCTGATAGAGCACTCTAATGCCTTTATCAAGTTTAACGAGGATGGCACAATCAGTCTAACCGTGAACCCCGGTTCGCCTGGCACTCACATCTGGGGCACTCTAGCCCAGATCGCTGCTGAAGAGCTTGGCATCCGTGTCGAGGATATCAGCATCGTCACCGGGAGCACAGAGACTACCATGTTTGACCTCGGCTCCCATGCCAGTCGGTCAACCTATGTTACTGGAAATGCCGTTCTGGAGGCAGCTCGACAAGCTAAGGCTCAGCTCCTGGAGCGGGCAGCCAAAATGCTAGAGACCTCACCCGATGAACTAGAGGTTGAGGATAGGCGGGTCTATGTCAAAAAAGCCCCAGAGAGGAGTATTTCGGTTGCTGATGTATGTTTTGATGCTATCTGGAATTTGAAGGGGGAATCCCTGAATATATCGGGAAAATCATCTTGGGCATCTCATTACAATTCTGTGCCCACCGCTGCCTACTTTGCTGAGGTGGAGGTGGATACCGAGACCGGTGAAGTAAAGGTAATAAAGTTTATCACTGCTGTGGACTGTGGCAAGGCGGTAAACCCGATGACGGTGGAGGGGCAATGTGAGGGTGGAATACAGCAAGGCATAGGTTATGGGCTAACTGAGGACTATGTTATCAATAAAGACACCGGGGTGGTAGAGAGTGATAACTTTACTACCTATAAGATGCCGGGAACCCTTGATATGCCAGAGACCGAGGTGATAATTATTGATAAGCCCGACCCCAAAGGTCCGTTTGGGGCAAAGGGTGTCGCTGAGCCAGGTTTAGTTGGCATAGCCCCAGCCATAGCCAACGCCGTCTATGATGCCGTGGGAGTACGAATAACCGACCTGCCAGTAACGCCAGAAAAAGTCCTTGCCGCCCTCAAGGCAAAATCAGCTCAGAAGGATTGAGGTGGTGCCATGACAAAGGAGAGAGCAATAAGGGTTCTTATCGCTAAGCCAGGATTGGATGGTCACACCCGGGGAGCCAGAATTCTGACCCTGGGCTTGAGAGATGAGGGGATGGATGTAATTTATACCGGGCTGCGGAAAACCCCGGAAGAAATAGTGGGCAGAGCAGTCAAGGAAAAGGCAGATGTAATAGGTCTGAGCATACTTTCTGGGGCGCATAATACCCTTCTGCCTAAAGTAGTTGAGCTAGCCAAGGAAAAAGGCTTGGACCGGGTGTTAATTATCGCTGGCGGGGCTATTTCAAAAGAGGACATCCCCTTTTTGCAACAGAAAGGAATAAGTGCCGTCTTCGGTCCAGGGACAGCAATTAAGCAAGTAGCCGATTATATTCGCCAGAATGTCAAATCATAAAGAAGAAAGGTGATTGAAAGGATAGCCTACTACATAGGCTGAAACGCCCTACCAGTATGTCTCCAAACAACTGCTTACTATTGCCAGAAATGTCACTTTTGGTCGAGTGAGCTATTTGATAACCAACGGGGGTTGACATGAAGTTATTTGAGTTTGAAGCCAAGGAATTCTTCAAAAAAGGCGGGGTTCCAGTTCCAGAAGGGATGGTGGCTGAGACACCACAGGCGGCAAGAAAGGCATATGAGGAACTGGGCGGAAATGTGGTATTGAAATCTCAGGTCTTGGTGGGAGGTAGAGGCAGAGCCGGCGGTATAAAATTCCCTAAATCAGAAAAAGAAGCCTATGAAATGGCTGAGGAACTGTTCAATATGAAGATAAAGGATGAGCCGGTAGAAAAAATACTGGTAGAAAGGGCGCTTGATATAAAACAGGAGTATTATCTGGGTATCATAACCGACCCCGATGAAGGCTGTCCCCTTTTAATGTTCAGTGCTGAGGGAGGGATGGAAATTGAGGAATTAGCGGCACAAAAACCTGATGCCATTAGGAAGTTCTTCATTGACCCCAGGTATGGACTGCTCGGCTACCAACTCCAATACCAGCTGAAGGAAGCAGGTGTCCCCAAAGAACTTCATAATGGTATTGTCAGCACCGCCAGGAGGCTTTATCAGACATACTGGGATAAGGACGGGGAAC
>DAOWJM010000142.1 GCA_030640325.1 Dehalococcoidia bacterium
GGTTCTATCAACCCACAGGATATCCTGCGTATTTTAGGTAAGGAGGCAGCCCAGCAATATTTGGTAGATGAGGTGCAAAAGGTATACCGCTCCCAAGGAGTGAATATAAACGACAAGCATATTGAAGTTATCGTCCATCGGATGCTGGCTAAGGTTCGCATTGACTCCTCAGGTGACACCGAGCTAGTACCAGGGGAGCTGATAGACATATTCCGTTACGAGGATATTAATGCCAAGGTACTGGCTGAAGGAGGTGAGCCAGCCACCGCCCACTCTGTATTGATGGGTATAACCAGAGCCTCACTGAATACTGATAGCTGGTTGGCAGCAGCCTCCTTCCAGGAGACCACCAGAGTGCTCACCGAGGCTGCGGTCAAAGGCGCGATTGATAGGCTGGTTGGGCTTAAGGAGAATGTAATTATTGGTAAGCTGATTCCAGCTTGCTGCCCGCTTTCTGAGGAAGTGCCAAGTTTGGAAGCCGAAGAAGAGGAGGTGCCAGGTTTGGTAGCCGAGGAGGTGCCACGTTTGGCTGGTGGCGAAGCTAAGGTGGAGGAGCCAGGTTTGGCTGCCGGTGAAACTGCGGAGGAGCCAACCTTGGCTGCTGGAGAAGCTGAGGTAGAAGAGCCAACCAGCTAGGGTCTACATACTACAGCCATTAGAATAACAGGGTCGCCCGAACCAGGATAGGGCGACTCTTCATTTTATCCGGCTCAGATAAAGATATGGTATAATAGAATGGCTTAGCAAGGGGGTGAGGTCAAAATAGACCGCATTATTTCAGGTAAGCCCAAAGCTGAGGATGTAAGCCTTGATACCAGCCTCCGACCCCGACGCTTCGATGACTTTATCGGGCAGGATAAGATTAAGGATAACCTGAAGATAGCTATCACTGCGGCAAAAGGCAGGGGCGAGGCGCTAGACCACATTCTACTCTATGGTCCACCTGGTCTGGGGAAAACCACCCTGGCTTATATCATTGCCGCTGAGATGGGGGTTAACATCAGGATTACTTCAGGTCCGGCGGTAGAGCGCACCGGAGACCTGGCAGCTATCCTAACCAACCTCCGCAACCACGATATACTGTTTATCGATGAAATCCACCGCCTCAATAGGGCAGTAGAAGAGGTGCTATACCCGGCTATGGAGGACTTCGCTCTGGACATCATTATAGGCAAGGGCCCCGGTGCCAGGAGCCTGCGACTAAACCTACCTGCCTTTACCCTGATTGGTGCCACCACCCGCTTTGCCTTGCTCAGTCCGCCACTCAGAGACCGATTTGGCGCTGTTTACCGCCTCGATTTCTACAACCAGGCGTCTATAGAGACAATCCTCAAACGCTCAGCCAGCATTCTCCAAGTAAAAGCGGAAGTGGGGGGGCTAAAGGAAATAGCCCGCCGGGCTAGAGGTACACCTCGCGTGGCTAACCGACTGCTCAAGCGAGTCAGAGACTATGCTCAGGTGATGGCAGAGGGTGTAGCTACCCAACCGGTAGCAGTTGAGGCACTATCCAAGCTTGAAGTAGACCCCATAGGTCTGGATGAGATAGACCATAAGGTGCTACATACCATCATTGACAAGTTTAATGGCGGACCGGTGGGACTGGATACCATCGCTGCCTCTATCAGCGAGGAGGCAGATACTATCATGGATGTCTATGAGCCGTATCTTTTGCAACTTGGCTTTCTGGAGCGCACCCCCCGGGGACGACTAGCCACCCAACTAGCCTATCAGCATCTCGGTCTGCCCTACAATAAAGAAAAACCTCCTCAGCCAACCCTGTGGTAAGGCGATAGCGGCGGTGAAGAGTAAAATAAGACTATGAGAAAGCATTATCGCTTCGTCACACTATCATGTCTTCTCAGTGCTGTTCTGCTAATCGGACTGGTGCCGCAATACCCGCAGACTCTCCTGATAGCCACGGTTACCGAAGGCTTCGTCCAGTTCCGAGACGTTCAGAACCGTATCGTGGAGCCTTTGTTGTTTAAGCGCACCGTAGTTTCAGATTCTGAGGTCACTAACCTCTCGGAGGTGCGCCTAGTCGAACCTAAAGGCGTGGGATCGCTTGCGTGTACGTATGTAGACGGTTACCTTGTTTGGGCTGAGGGCCAGATGTGGGGGGTACCACCTAACCCTGTGTTTGACGAGGCTGAGGAAACCGATGATGTAACGGTAGTGGGGTGGGGATACATCACTGGCAATGCCGTGGCATACGATTGCAGGGAAAGGCAAGAGCCTCATAGCGAAGACCAGTCCAAATTGACTTCTGTCCGCGAGCCCTTTGGATATCTTCCAGCAAAGCGCATAAGAGCGCAAGAAGTCACTTGATAAACCACCACTGACAAAGCTAATATTTAAATAATGAAGTCGGTTCTAATCCATAGTTGCTGTGCCCACTGCGCTGCCTATACCGTTGAATACTGGCGGCAGCAGGGGTATGAGGTCAGCGCCCTATGGTATAACCCCAATATCCACCCCTATATGGAGCACCAGCAACGCCTGGAGGCAATGCAGTCCCTGGCTCGAGAAATGAACCTGCCCTTGATAATGATTGAGGGTTATGACATCATTGATTACTTTCGCCAGGTAGTGGGGCATGAATCCCAGCGCTGCCAGTATTGCTTCAGACTTCGCCTGTCAAAGACGGCTGAAACCGCTCAGCAGATGGGCTTTGACGCTTTCACCACCACCCTGCTCATCAGCCCCCACCAGAAGCATGACCTGCTCCAGGAGATTGGTAACGAGCTGGCTGGGGAAAGGGGCATAGATTTCCTGTATGCCGACCTCAGGAAACGCTAC
>DAOWJM010000097.1 GCA_030640325.1 Dehalococcoidia bacterium
GGTAATTCAGCAGGAAGCTCTTCACCAACTACAGCCTCCTCTACCCCAGGCGAAGGCTCGGCTTTTGCCAACCTTTCTTCCTCAGCGGTTGAGGCGCTCTTAATGTCAATCCGCCACCCGGTGAGCTTAGCTGCCAATCTAGCATTCTGCCCCTCCTTACCGATGGCTAATGAGAGTTGCTTATCAGGGACAACCACAGTAGCTACCCCATCGCCCTCATCCAGCTCCACACTTAATACCTGTGCCGGGCTAAGGGCATTAGCAATGAAGACCGAGACATCTGAGTTCCACATAACGACATCCAGTTTTTCACCATTTAACTCTCTCATAATATTTTGTATCCTGATACCACGAAGCCCAACACAGCAACCAACGGGGTCAATGCCCTCCTGACGTGCTGCCACCGCTATTTTACTCCGATAACCAGCCTCACGGGCGATAGATTTCAACTCCACTATTCCGCTAAGAACCTCAGGGACCTCCAGCTCAAAAAGCCGACGAAGTAAATCTGGATGAGAACGAGATACGACTACCTGGGGTCCTCTAGCGGTCCGAACCACCTCTAGAAGACAAACCTTAAGCCTTTGACCTATACGATACCTCTCATTGCGCACCTGCTCGGCAGCGGGGAGTATTGCCTCTGCTCTACCCAAATCAATGAAGAGCTGTCTAGGCTCAATGCGTTGCACCAACCCGGTGATAATATCACCTTCCTTATCAGAATATTCCTCAAAAATGGCGCTGTGCTCTGCCTCATGAAGGCGCTGGAGAATAACCTGCTTTGCCGTTTGAGCGGCAATGCGTCCGGCGTTGCGCGGGGTGGCTTCTGCCTCAATTGTCTCACCAATCTGGGCATCTGGTTTGAGCTTACTCGCCTCGCTTAGTGATATTTCACGGCGCACATCCGAAGGTTGCTCAACTACAGTTTTCTCCGCCCACACCCTAACCCCACCAGTAACAGGATCAATCTTGACCGAAATATTCTGGTTGGGGGCAAAATTGTCCTTCCTATAAGCCGATACCAGCGCTGTCTCTACGGCAGCAATAACCACCTCCTTAGGCAGGTTCTTCTCCGCCGAGAGCTGAGTTATAGCGAGCATAAATTCGCTCTTCATCCGAGATCGAGACCTCCAACCCTATTATTTCCCCCTACAACAAAAAAGTGGGTTTCCAGCCCCACTTAACAAGTTAATCTTTATTCAGTAAAAGTATACCATAATCAGGTCTGAGATGCAATACCTTGTCAACGCCTAGCAATTCTATCGGCACTAAGCTATAATGAAACAATAATCGGAAGGCCACCCCCAGAATAAGGTAAAAAGCTTGAATGTTAAAAAATTAAAGGATTCAGTTATAGGAGAAATAGAGGCTTGCCGCCACCAACTTCGCCAGTTGAGCCTAAAAATCCACTCCAGCCCCGAGCTAGGTTTTCAAGAGGTCAAGGCAGCAGCCTGGCTAACCCAATACCTGGAGGAAAATGGCTTCTCTATAGAGCGGGGCATCTGTGAGCTACCCACGGCTTTCAGGGGGAGCTACGGAGAGGGGAAGCCGGCTATCGCTATTCTGGCTGAATATGATGCCCTACCTGAGCTGGGGCATGCCTGTGGTCATAATCTGATAGCTGGCTGCGCCGTTGGTGCTGCAGTGGTTTCTAAGCCGGCTATTGACCGATTCGGGGGTAGCGTCCTTGTTATTGGCACCCCGGCAGAGGAGCTATATGGGGGTAAGGGAATAATGGCGGAGCGAGGAGCCTTTGATAAGGTAGACATGGCGATGATGGTGCACCCAGGGGTGCATGATACCGCCACCACCCAAGCTCTGGCTTGCGTAGGCTTAGAGGTTGAGTTCTTCGGCAAAGCGGCTCACGCCGCAACCCGACCAGAGGCAGGCATCAATGCCCTGGAGGCAATGCTCCAGTCCTTTGCCGCCATTAATTCACTCAGGCAGCACATTAAGGATAAGGCTCGCATCCATGGGATTATTACCGATGGCGGGGAAGCAGCTAATATCGTACCAGCTCACAGTGCTGGAAACTTTTTGGTGCGTGCCGAGGATGATACCTATCTAGATGAACTAAAAGAGAGGGTCATAAATTGCTTTATTGGAGCCGCCACAGCTAGTGGCGCCCGCCTGGAATACCAGTGGGGGAAGGTGCGCTATGCCACACTGCGTAATAACCCGACCCTAGCCAGATTATTCAGGCAAAATATGCAGTCCCTGGGACGCAAGATGCAGCTCTCTGACCCAAGTAAAGCCTTCGGCAGCACCGATATGGGAAATGTCAGCCAGATAGTGCCCAGTATTCACCCTACTGTAGCCATAGCCCCGGTGGAGGTATCAGCACATTCTCCTGAGTTTGCCTCGGCGGCTGCCTCTGAGGCAGGTATCAAAGGACTGCTTGATGCTGCCAAGGCTCTAGCTATGACGGTTGTTGACCTGGTAGCCAGTCCTGAAATAGTTATCAGGATTAAACAGGAGTTTGACAAGGTAAATGATTAAGGTAGGTATCCCCAGAGCTCTGCTCTACTATCAATATTACCCTATGTGGAAGACCTTCTTTGAGGGACTGGGGGTAGAGGTGGTGGTCTCACCACCAACAACCCAGGCTATACTATCTTCGGGCTCATCCCGAGTAGTGGCTGATACCTGTTTGCCGGTAAAGGTCTTCTGCGGGCATGTCCTGGCTCTGGTAGAGGAGTGTGACTATATCTTTATTCCCGCCATTCGCAGTGTGAAAAGCAAGATTTACAACTGCTCCAAGTTTCTCGGCTTACCCGATATGACTAAAGCGGTTATCCCCGAATCCCCTCCTATCTTAGATATAGATATAGATATTAACCAGGGGAAGCGTGAGCTGTATCAAGCCATCTATAGATTAGGTCGGCGTTTTACCTGGAATCCATTTAAGGTGAGGCAAGCCGGTATCGCCGCCTGGCAAGCTCACCTGAAATATAGACAGCTAATGTCAAACCATGGCTTAAACCCACCACAGGCGATAGAGAGAATATCAAATACAACTGAAGTGGAGCCAAAAACGCTTCCCGGCAACCCCACTCCAAGCCAAGCTACCATCGCCCTCATTGGTCACCCCTATCTCCTATATGATGAACATATAAACCACCGCTTCATTCACCGCCTGGAGCAGGCCCACTATAAGGTTTTAACCCCGGAGATGCTCACCGCCGAGGGGCTTGAATCAGCTACAGCTAGACTGGTGGGCGGAGCCTACTGGACATATGAAGAGGAGGTGGTGGGAGCTGGAGGGCACTACCTGGAAAGCGGAACTGATGGTGTTATCGGCATAATGGCTTTTGGCTGCGGACCTGATTCTCTAATGATGGACATAGTGCATCGGCGGGCGGCTAGGCTGAGAACCACCCCCTTTATGAGCCTTACCCTGGAAGAACATACCGCTGAAGCCGGTGTAGTTACCCGACTGGAAGCCTTCCTTGATATGATACATAGAAGGAAAA